>NZ_DBHHRH010000032.1:0-144649 GCF_057240785.1 Alloprevotella sp.
ATTAATTCCGATCTTTGTTCTCTTGTAAGCTTCATTGTTCTTTCTTTGATTTTTTTATTCACTACAAATATAAGAACTTTGGAGCTTACACACTTTTTTAGGACAGTATCGAAACATAGAGGTGAACAAACCAATTGTTCCCGTCCTCAGCGTTGGCGAGGCATGGGTGGAGTTTCCAACTTCTCATCGCTGCACGCTCTCCAATACTTTTCAGACATCACCCAATAAGGGTGTTTTCATATGCAATAAGGGTGTTTGCTGATAGCCTTATTGTATTCTTAAATACAATAAAGAGAAAAACGATACTGTCCTAAAAAAGTGTGTAAGCTCCAAAGTTCTTATATTTGTAGTGAATAAAAAAATCAAAGAAAGAACAATGAAGCTTACAACAGAACAAAGATCGGAATTAATTTCTGAAATGGCCTCAAGTGAGGCAGGTTTTAATGAGTTGGTTCGCGTGCTTTTGGATAGTTTTTCCAAGCAGGAGCGCGCCCTCTTTCTCGCGGAACATGCGGGTGAACAAGCCAATGGTTTCCGTCCCCGGCGTTGGCGGGGCTATATATAAAATAAAGTGTATAAGCAACAGGTTCTTAATATCTCAAAATTTGTCCTGGCCGAATATGACTTGTTGCAGAAATATGATTTGCTTTACACAAAGCATCAAGCGAGATTTCTAATTTGCGAGCAATAGAAGTTAAGTTTTCTCCAGCAGCTACCTTGTGGTAGCGAGAAGGAGCAATTTCAGCCATATGTTCTGTCTGAGCAGTCATCTCTTTATTCTTTCTACTAGCAGTTGAGGCGACTCCAGTAAACATATTTGGATTATCACTCTTATGGAATACGAAATAGTCACCCGTCACATCTTGGTTAGGGAAATCAAACAGAAGTTCAGGATTGATAACAGCACCTAACAGACGGCATTCAAAATGAAGATGACTTCCGGTGGAGAGCCCTGTATTCCCCCCTAAACCTATAGGTTCTCCTGCTTTCACATAAGTATTAACAGAGACTAGATGCTTGGAGAGATGAGCATAGATTGTTTCCAATCCATTATTATGACGAATAACAATATATTTTCCATAACCTCCTCCCTCATAATCAACGATGCGTACGCGACCATCAAATGCAGATCGGATAGTATCGCCAACATAAACTTTTATATCGAGTCCTTTATGATAACGACGAAATGACGACCGATAGCCTACTCTACTTGTAATACGTCGGCTGTCGGTCGGCATTGCAAAATTGCGTAAATCAATACGATATGTTTCTGGAATCTGATCTTGGCTATAGCAATGAGTGCGCGTGGTATTCCAACTAGAGTAAAGGTCGCCCGAAGGTCTTTCTACGTTCTCGCGCTGAATCAGTCGATTGAGTGCTAGAGAATCAACCGAGCGTACTTTTCTATCGACAGGAGCTTGCATAGATATCATATCTTGCGCGGTAGCTGAAAGCGTACATCCTAAGAGAAAAACACCTAAGCCAAATTTTCGAAGTGCTGAAAAATTCATTCGTTCGTGTTACAATTAAGGAAGCCAAAAGCTTCTTATTATTATACGTATCGGTCACAAAGTTACGACTTTGTAGCATACTGACAATAAGTATGCTCAAAAAATTAGTTAAATCAATTGTGTCTAGATAGCAAATAACAAGTTAAATCAGTATATATAAAAATCTTTCGTAAGTTGTTGATACTGTTCTGATCTTTCTCCTTTTTCGTCCATCAAGAGTAAAGTATCTTCCGTGAAGACACTTTCAACTTTTGATAAAGCACACAACAAACGTTTAGGTGCCTTAAAAGGACGAGTGACTACTCGAGTCAAACGATTAAGGACAAAACCTCGAACAATAGCTTCCACCATAAAACGCTCGCGAGCTACTGTAGGAATGATAACATATAAGCGTCCTGTGTCACATAAGAGTCGAGATACTTGTTGTAATAAAGTCGCAAAACTCAATCCTACAGTATGACGCGCGCTGGCTCGTGCAGCATCAGGAGGAAGGAGATCTTCTTCAAAAAAAGGAGGATTAACCAATATGGTATCAAAGCCTTTAGAATCTTGAAAATTGGAAATATCTTCGCATACAATACTTATGCGGGAAGCCCAAGGCGACCTTACTGCATTCTCCTTTGCTTGCAATGCTGCCTCTCTCTCGATCTCAACACCATACACATATGCTTGAGAACGCTGAGCTGCCATGATGGAGATAAGTCCGGACCCACAACCAATATCAAGAATTCTGTTAGACTTAGAAACATCGGCCCAAGCCCCGAGAAGTACTCCATCTGTTCCCACTTTCATCGCACAGCGATCGTGGTATATTTTAAATTGTTTGAATTCAAAGAAATTTGTCATACCCTCATAAACTTAAAAGTACTAAAAATAGTATGAAAAGCCGACATTCTTTTATTGCTTTTTGGTGTTTCGAGGCGTTTAAGCTATCTTTGCTCTCCATTTTGGGACTTTTTATTTTTATTTTCCCAGTTTCGAAAGATTTATCATGAACGAAAAAGATATTTCCGCTAATCCATTCTCCCTCATTGCTGATTTCGAGGGAGATATTGCGCAGTTGTTTGCAACACCTTTTGATGAAATTCTACCTATCTTGCCACTGCGTAACTTGATGCTTTTTCCTGGTGTAGTTGCTCCTGTTACTGTCGGACGAGAATCATCTCTTCGCCTCATCGAGCAAGCCGAAAAAAAAGGTACAGTCATTGCTGTTGGCTGCCAACGTGATGCTAGTGTTGAAACACCCCATGTATCCGATCTCTACCCCATTGCTGTCGTAGCAAAGGTTATGCGTGTTATCGAACTCCCCAATGGCAACAAGTCTGCAATCTTACAGAGCTTTGGTCGTATTCGCTTGGGAGAGGAGACTCGCCAAAAGCCCTTTCTTCGTGCACACGTTGAAAAACTAAAAGACATCTTACCAAGTAAGGACGATAAAGAATACGAAGCGTTGGCTGATGCTTGCAAAGATACTACTATTCGCTTTATTCATATTTCTGAATCTTATCCTGAAGAAGCTGCTTTCGCCATTAGAAATATTGGCCACCCTATATTTCTTCTCAATTTTATATGCACAAATTTACCCTTTGAATTAGATGAGAAAGCAGAACTCTTAAGCGAGAATGATCAATGTCAACGAGGCTATAAGTTACTCTCCATATTGAATCGTGAACTTCAGTTTGCAATTCTCAAACAAAATATTCAAAATCAAACGCGTGAGGAGCTAGATAAGCAGCAGCGCGATTATTTTCTCCAACAACAGATTAAGAATATTCAGAGCGAACTGGGTGATGAGCAAAATGAAGATGTGACAGAACTAATAAATAAGGCCAGTCTTATTGAGTTGCCATCGAAAGTACGAGAGGTCTTTGATAAAGAACTAAAGAAACTACAACGTATTCCTCCTCAAAGCCCAGATTATAATATAGAACTCAACTATGCACAAACACTAGTGAGTCTGCCGTGGGGGAGAAAAACTGATGATAATCTCAATATAAAAAATGCAGAAAAAGTTTTAAATCACAATCACTATGGAATGGAGAAAGTCAAAGAACGCATATTGGAGCATTTGGCTGTTTTAAAGTTCCGTAACGATATGAAAGCTCCTATCCTGTGTCTTTATGGCCCTCCAGGAGTTGGTAAAACTTCGTTAGGCAAATCTATTGCTGACGCGTTAGGTCGACAATATGTACGCATCAGCTTGGGAGGTGTACACGATGAAGCAGAAATCCGTGGACATCGTAGAACATATATAGGTGCTATGCCTGGACGTATTATAAAAAGCATACAAAAAGCAACTACAGACAATCCTGTATTTATCCTTGATGAAATTGATAAGGTCAGTGAGCGCAATTTTAATGGTGATCCGCAAAGTGCTTTACTTGAAGTTCTCGATCCTGAGCAGAATAAAGCCTTCCATGATAATTTCTTGGATGTAGATTATGACCTTTCCAATATTTTCTTTATAGCCACAGCGAACTCTCTCCAAAACATCCCCACTCCTTTACTCGATCGTATGGAAATTATAGAGGTGGAAGGATATCTAACTGAGGAGAAAATACAGATTGCTAAACGCCACTTAATTCCGAAAATAGAAAAAGAATTAAAAATAAATACAGACTCTCAACTGAAGGTAAAATTTAAGCCTAAAGCCTTTGAATTTCTCATTGAGAATTATACTAGAGAAAGTGGTGTGCGTCAACTTGAGAAACAATTAGATAAAATTTATCGCAAGATGGCCTATCGCACTGAAGTAGAAGAGTCTAACAAATTTAAGAGCACAGGAATTGATGCTGCCAAGATAGAGGAGTTACTAGGTAAACCACTATTCAACCGCGATAAATATCAAGGAAATAAATACGCAGGTGTTGTTACAGGCTTGGCGTGGACAAGTGTAGGTGGAGAAATCCTATTTATAGAAACAAGTATAAGCCGCTCCAAAGCTCCCAAACTTACATTGACAGGAAACTTGGGTGATGTAATGAAAGAAAGTGCTGTTTTAGCACTAGAATACATTAAAGCTCATGCAGAAAAGCTCAAACTGAATAGTAACATCTTTGACCATTGGAGCATTCACGTACACGTACCAGAAGGAGCAACACCTAAAGATGGTCCTTCTGCTGGTATCACAATCGCCACGTCTTTAGCTTCCGCTCTGACCCAACGAAAGGTACGCGCTAATACGGCTATGACGGGTGAGATTACTTTGCGTGGTCGTGTTCTTCCTGTTGGTGGAATTAAAGAAAAGATTCTTGCTGCTAAGCGGGCTGGTATTAAAGATATCATCATGAGCGTGGAAAATACAAAAGATATTGAGGAAATTAATCAGAAGTATATTGAAGGATTGAAATTCCACTTTGTTGAGAATGTCTTTGAAGTACTTGACATTGCTCTCCTCAAAGAAAAAGTAGACAACGCTATCAACCTTGATATAAAAGAAGATAATGATCATCACTGATAAGCGAGCTGGAAGATTCTTTACTCTCCAACATACCGATACCAACTCTGCAGCTAGAGCTGGAAGCATTGAAACAGACCACGGAACTATTGAAACTCCGATTTTTATGCCTGTCGGAACGGTAGGTAGCGTTAAAGCTGTACACTTGCGGGAGATAAAGGATGACATCAATGCACAAATCATTTTAGGGAATACTTATCATCTCTATTTGCGCCCAGGACTCGAAGTCTTAGAAGCAGCAGGAGGATTGCATAAGTTTAATGGGTTTGACCGCCCCATACTTACAGACAGCGGAGGCTTTCAAGTTTTTTCACTTACAGGAATCCGAAAGCTCACTGAGGATGGCTGCGAATTCCGCTCTCATATTGACGGTTCAAAACATTTCTTCTCTCCTGAGCGAGTTATGGATATAGAGCGAACAATAGGTGCAGACATCATAATGGCCTTCGATGAATGCCCGCCAGGAACAGCGGACTATGCTTATGCACAAAATAGCTTAACGCTCACGCATAATTGGTTGGAACGTTGTGTTACTCAATTTAATAGTACTCTCCCTAAGTACGGTTATCATCAGGCACTCTTCCCTATTGTCCAGGGTTGTATTTATAAAGATCTGCGACAAGAAAGTGCGCGTTTTGTAACAGACTTAGATGCAGAGGGGTATGCTATCGGAGGACTTGCCGTGGGCGAACCCACGGATGTGATGTATGAAATGATTGAAGTTGTCAATGATATCTTACCACAAGCAAAACCACGCTACTTGATGGGTGTTGGAACTCCCGTCAATATATTGGAAGGTATCGAACGCGGTGTAGATATGTTCGACTGCGTGATGCCGACGCGCAATGGTCGCAACGCGATGCTCTTCACTTCAGAAGGTATTATGAATATGCGCAATGCTAAATGGGCAAAAGACTTCTCACCTGTTGATCCCAATGGTACAAGCTTTGTCGACTCAGCTTATACTAAAGCATATCTCCATCATTTGTACAAAGCTAAAGAGTTGCTTGCCATGCAGATTGGTAGCATTCACAATTTGGCCTTCTATCTCTGGCTTGTGCGAGAAGCTCGCAAGCATATTCTTGCAAATGATTTCTCAACATGGAAAAAGATGATGGTTGAGAAAGTAAGCCGTCGCTTATAATTTTATATAAGATGAAGAAGATAACATTTCCACACTTCAAATGGGGAAGACATAGCAAAGGAGAGAACTCCAAAAGGAAGTCCTCTTCTCACAAGGAGATATTTGGCAATTTGCTGATAAAGATGGGATTTCTACGCATCGATAGATATATCATGTGGCAATTTCTCTCCACCTATATTTTCTTGATAGCCATCATTATTACCATTGCAGTTATCTTCGACTACAATGAAAAGATTGATAAGATTTCTTCAAGCCATGCAAGTTGGAATAAAATAATCTTCGACTATTATGCCAATTTCATCCCCTACTTCTCCAATCTTTTCAGCCCACTATTTGTCTTCATTGCTGTTATATTCTTTACAACAAAGCTAGCAGGCAACTCTGAAATAATAGCTATGAAATCTACGGGTATGAGCTTCAAACGCCTGCTGCGCCCCTATATGATTTCTGCCACTCTCATTGCAGCTACCACTTTCTTTTTGGGAGCCTACATTATTCCAAGAGGTAATATTGCGCGTGTGAACTTTGAGAACCATTACATCAAAAAGAAAGATGTCACAAGTATCGACAACATTCAAATGCAAGTAGATACAGGAGTTTTTGCCTATATTACGCATTTTGATAATCAGACAAAAAGCGGTTATGGCTTCTCACTAGATAAAATTTCTGGTAAAAAACTCGTATCTCGCCTCACAGCACAAACCATTGAATACGATACGCTGGCGGATAAACGGTATAGTTGGACACTACGAATGTACGAAAAACGCACACTACGCGGTATGCGCGAAAAAGTGGAACGAGGAGATAAATTAGATAGCATCATCATGATGGAGCCTCGCGACTTTTTCTTCGTCCGCAATCAGCAAGAAACTATGACCTTGCCTGAACTAAGCGAGTTTATCGACAAACAAAAGTTACGCGGTGCTGCTGGCATCAGCACCTTTGAGGTAGAATATCACAAACGATTTGCCATGCCTTTTGCTGCTTTTATCCTTACATTGATAGGAGTCTCTCTTTCCACAGAGAAGAGGAAGAATGGTATGGGAACAAGTATTGGTGTAGGGCTAGCTCTTAGCTTTGGATACATCCTTTTCCAAACAGTGAGTGCAACCTTTGCCATTAATGCAAATATGTCGCCTATGTTAAGTGTATGGATGCCCAATATTATTTTTGCCATCATAGCGTTTGTTCTATACAAACGTACTCCACAATAAATTATGACTATATGAAAGAACGTGAAGACATATATTTTGAGGATCTAGCCCTCTCGGATGACGTGCTAGATGCCCTCTACGACATGAGGTTTGAAAAATGTACTCCTGTTCAAGCTCGTTGTATTCCAACAATTTTGGAGGGTAAAGATATCATTGGGATAGCACAAACAGGTACAGGTAAGACTGCCGCCTATTTGCTACCTATTTTAACACTCTTGAGAAGAGAGCCCCACCCCACTGAAGCTATTAACTGTCTTATAATGGCTCCCACACGAGAATTAGCACAACAAATTGATCAAGCCTTGCAGGGATTTGGGTACTATGTTAGTGTAAACGGTATTGCCGTTTATGGTGGCAATGACGGAGTGCGCTTTGAACAAGAAAAGCGTAGTCTCAAACAGGGTGCAGATATTGTCATCGCCACACCTGGACGCCTTCTCACTCATCTTGACTTAGGAAATATTGACTTGAGTCGCACAACTTACCTCATCTTAGATGAGGCAGATCGTATGTTGGATATGGGTTTCTCTGAAGATATTCTAAAAATTGTGGAGCAGTTGCCTGAAAAACGCCAAACCATCCTTTTCTCTGCAACGATGCCAGATACTATCGACAAATTTGCTCGTAGCATTATGCACAATCCTGTGGAAATCAGACTTGCTGTTAGTAAGCCTGCAGAGAAAATCCAACAGAGCATTTATGTATGTAGGGAAACAGATAAAAATATAATTATACGTCATCTCTTCAAGCAGCATAAACCTGAACGCGTTATTATCTTTTGTTCATCCAAACAAAAAGTAAAAGAACTCAACATACTTCTAAAACGTGCTCACTTTAATTGTGAAGCAATGCATTCTGACTTGCTTCAACAGCAACGTGATGAAGTGATGTTAAACTTTAAGGCAGGTCGAACTGACATACTCGTTGCAACAGATATTGTAGCACGCGGCATTGACATCAATGACATACAAATGGTTATTAACTATGATGCCCCGCGCGATGCTGAGGACTACGTTCATCGCATTGGCCGAACCGCCCGTGCAGGCCGCAACGGTATAGCTGTAACACTTGTGGGAGAAAAAGATCTCTATGCTCTCCATAATATTGAAAAATTACTGGCGGAAAAATTACCACGAACTCCCCTACCAGAAGGACTTAAGGAGCCAGAGGTACAAACAAGAAAAAATCGTAATGAGCATAGGAGACATGGAAACCAACGAACCAATACCACCCCAAAAAACACACAAGGACATCAGCAGGTACGACGCCGTAAAAAGATCGCCAATGCAGCAAACAAACCTGTCCAATAAGAAATTTTATAAAAGGAAGAGTCTATAATCATTGAAAGAACAAACAGGTAACGTATCATATCTATTATTTAAAACGATACCCGTCCTCGAGAATACAATACTTGTATTTGGAAATAGAATACTCGGATTTTTCTATACAATAAAGAAAGCCGACAAGAGCAAAAGAACTCATGTCGACTTTCTTTTTCGTTTACTTTAAACGACTACTACATTGGGAATAATCCATAAAGTTTTGAATCAATCATATCTGTGATTTTTTCAAAGTCTTCTGGATTACTCTCAAATTTAGTAGTGTCACCATCCACTATAATGAGATGATGATTATAGGTTTTAATCCAATCTTCGTAGAGTTTATTTAGACCTTCCAAATAATCTATGCGGATAGACTTCTCATACTCACGGCCACGCTTTGCTATCTGCGAAACCAAATTGGGTACAGTCGAACGAATATAAATCATTAAGTCGGGTAACTTTACCAGCGACATCATCAAATCAAATAAGTCCGTATAGTTTTGAAAATCTCTATCGCTCATCATCCCCATTTTATGCAAGTTTGGCGCAAATATACGGGCATCTTCAAAAATAGTACGATCTTGTATAATCACATCATTGCTCTTCGAAATTTCCACAACATCTTTGAAACGCTTGTTGAGAAAATAGATTTGCAAATTAAACGACCAACGCGACATATCTCCATAAAAGTCGTCTAGATATGGATTGTTGTCCACGGGTTCAAAATGTGGCATCCAGTTGTAGCGTTTAGCAAGCATCTTTGTCAGTGTTGTTTTCCCGCTACCAATGTTTCCAGCAATTGCTATATGCATAATAAATGTATGTTTTCAGTTTCAAGTTATTAGAATAAACCATAAAGTTTTGCATCTATCTTATCAACAATAGATCTAAAATCCTCAGGATGTAAAAGAAAATCAAGATTATCAACATCAATAACGAGTGTCTCACCTTGATAGCTATTGAATATAAAATCTTCGTAACGATTGTTGAGATTTTCGAGATATTGAAGAGGAATAGCTTGCTCATATTCACGTCCACGCTTCTGAATATTCTCCACAAGATGAGGCACTGAGGAGCGAAGATAAATGAGTAGCCTAGGATAATTCACTACCGAAACCATACAGTTGAAAAGCTCCATATAAGTTTCGTAGTCGCGATCCGACAAATATCCCATATCTTTATTGTTAGCCGTAAAGACATAGACTCCCTCAAAAATAGAACGATCTTGAATTATTTGAACTTGGCTCTGGGATATCTCTAATAGGTTGCGAAAGCGTTCTTTCAAGAAAAACACCTCTAAATTAAACGACCACCGAGGAACATCCTTGTAATAATCATTGAGATAAGGATTATTATCAACAGCTTCGAAATGGGGTTTCCATTTGTAATGCTTAGACAAAAGGGTGGTCAGCGTGGTTTTCCCACTACCTATATTTCCTGCGATTGCAATGTACACAGTATTTAAAGTTGTTGATTTTGTTTGTGCAAAGGTAATTCATTCGAAAGGATTCATCAAACGAAAATCAAATAATATCGTAAGACATCATAAACACTTCTAGTCAAACTAGAAGTATTTTCATGTTTTTTCTGTAGAAAAAACATGAAAATCGATAAACACACAGTATGGTACAACTTCTATAATTTACATTTTTTCATCTTTCAAGCATTAACTATAGATTTGTTTAAACCAACTTCGTTTCCTATTTTATCGTGAATTATATTATGGAGGATAAGAAGATTACTTCTTAGATGGCAAAAAAGGACACACATACCTATTATAGATAAAAAATGATTAACTTTGCGTACAGATATCCAATAATAAAAAAATAATCTAAATGAAAGCATTTGTTTTTCCTGGCCAGGGTGCACAGTTTGTTGGTATGGGTAAAGATCTCTACGAGAAGCATCCCGTTGCCAAACAGTTCTTCGAGAAAGCTAATGAGATTCTCGGTTTCCGCATCACAGACATCATGTTTAATGGGACAGATGAGGAACTGAAACAAACAAAAGTGACGCAACCGGCAGTATATATTCACAGTGTTGTTAAAGCTCTCTGCTTGGGAGAAAGTTTCAATCCTGATATGGTAGCAGGTCATTCTCTTGGTGAATTTTCTGCACTTACAGCAGCTCGTTGCCTTAGCTTTGAAGATGGTCTTAAACTTGTGGCTGCTCGTGCTAAGGCCATGCAGGCTGCTTGCGAGGTAAAACCAGGCACTATGGCAGCTATCATTTCCTTGTCTGACGAGAAAGTGGAAGATATTTGCAAGCAAGTAAGTAAAGACAATAAATTGGTTGTACCTGCCAACTACAACTGTCCTGGACAACTTGTTATATCTGGCGACGAAGAAGCCATCAAAGAGGCTTGTACGCTTCTTAAAGAGGCTGGTGCTAAGCGTGCACTTGTGCTTCCCGTAAGCGGTGCCTTCCATAGCCCCTTTATGCAACCTGCTCAAGAAGAACTCGAAACTGCTATTGCTACTACTGAGTTCAAGAAACCTATCTGTCCTGTTTATCAGAACTACGATGGTCTTGCACACACTGATCCTGAAGAGATTAAAACCAACCTCATTCAACAACTTACGCATAGCGTTCTTTGGACAAAAGAAGTTGAAAGTATGCTTGCAGATGGTTGCACAAGTTTCACTGAATGTGGTCCAGGAAAAGCCCTTCAAGGAATGGTTTCTAAGATTGCACGTGCACAGAATCTCGAAGTAGAAATCCAAGGTGTAGAAGACTAATCTTTTAGAACTTAAAAAACATTCTAACAATATTATAAAAGCCTAACGGAAGAACGTCTCTAATAACGTAAGCCGTTAGGCTCTTGCATTTTCACATGTTAGTAATTAGTAATAAATATAATGAAACTACTTAGTGCACTTGCCTTGGCAGTGCCTCTCTCTGTTATGAGCCAGGAAAGAATCACCATCTATCAGGTTTTACCCCGTTTATACGGAAATACTGTCACTCTCAATAAAAATAATGGAACATTATCCGAAAACGGATGTGGCAAGATGAACGACTTTGATGCTCGCCGCCTAAAACGCATCAAGGATATGGGCTTTACTCATATTTGGTATACAGGATTAATCGAACATGCTACCAAGACAGATTATTCTGCTTTTGGTATCGCTCGCGATAATGCTGAAGTTGTAAAAGGAAATGCAGGCTCTCCCTATGCAATAAAGGACTATTACGATATTGATCCAGATTTAGCTGTTAATGTCCCAGAACGAATGAAAGAATTCGAACAATTAGTAGAAAGAACACATCGATCCGGACTAAAAATGATCATGGACTTTGTCCCAAATCATGTTGCTCGCCAATATCATTCAGACAGCAAACCTGCTGGTGTCAAAGATTTAGGGGAAACAGATAACACAGAGCTAGCTTTTTCAGCCCAAAACAACTTCTACTATATTCCCAATGAATCATTACATTTGGACAATATAATAGGGAATAAAGCTTCTTATATCGAAACTCCTGCACGAGTTTCTGGAAATGACGTTTTCAATGCATGGCCAAGTATCAATGACTGGTATGAAACTATAAAACTAAACTATGGTATTGACTATCAGAATGGACGTTCTACACACTTCTCCCCTATCCCCGACACTTGGAAAAAAATGACCGAGATTCTTCTTTTTTGGGCAGGGAAAGGAGTTGATGGCTTCCGCTGTGATATGGCAGAGATGGTTCCAGTTGAATATTGGAATTATGCCATTGCACAAGTAAAGAAACAACATCCTGAATTGAAATTTATTGCAGAGGTTTACAATCCAGGAGAATACCGTAACTATATTCATACGGGAGGATTCGATTATCTTTACGATAAGGTCGGGCTATATGATACACTCCGTTCTATTGTTCGCGGAGAGAATTCTGCTACAGCTATTACCCACTGCTGGCAAGCTACTGACGACATTCAAGACCACATGCTTCATTTTCTTGAAAATCATGATGAGCAACGAATCGCTTCACCATTCTTTGTTGGAAATGCAGAAAAGGCTCTACCAGCATTGGTCGTTAGTGCAACACTCGATAAAGCTCCAATGATGATTTATGCAGGACAAGAAATTGGAGAAAAAGGAATGGGCAACGAAGGCTTTAGTGGAGAAGATGGACGAACGACGATTTTTGATTATTGGGGAGTTCCTTCTTATCAGAAACTAATACGTGGCATCAAATACTTGGATAAAGATGAAGCCAAACTTTATACCTTCTATCGTTCTATAATTAAAATCATCAATAGTTCTGAAGCCATTCGAGAAGGAAAAAAATTTGATCTTATGTATGCTAACGATGCATCACAAAACTTCAATCCTCATCGTACCTTTGCAATGCTTCGCTCAACGGGAGAAAAGACTGCACTAATCGTAGCAAACTTTGCTGATACAGAACAAAAACTCTGTATCAATATTCCATCTGCTGCATTTGAATATTTAGGCATAAAGCCACAGACTATAAAGGCAAAAGAGCTTATTTCTGGCAAATCTCTCCCTCTAACGCTTAGCACAACAGAGCCTACTAAAGTTACAATTTCAGCGAATAACGCTGTGATTATTGCTTTCTAAAAAGGTTGATGCATAGAACTCAGATATAAAATTTATTCTTATCTTTGCATCAATATAAGGAAAGTTGGCAGAGTGACCGAATGCGCTGGACTCGAAATCCGGTATACCCTGTTGGGTATCGGGGGTTTGAATCCCTCACTTTCCGCAAGAAATCAAAGGGAAGTCAAATTGA
The DNA here is from genome assembly GCF_057240785.1 of Alloprevotella sp. NCBI lineage: Bacteria > Pseudomonadati > Bacteroidota > Bacteroidia > Bacteroidales > Prevotellaceae > Alloprevotella > Alloprevotella sp. The sequence goes on from NZ_DBHHRH010000032.1 coordinate 13,392, forward strand.
TGGCTTCCCTTTTATTAATAATCAATAAGATATATTTTCGACATCGTAACTACTCAGCTTGTCACATTTAATTAGAGAATAGTTACTTCTACTGAGAACTATAATATTAATGATGCTTTCAAAACGAAGTCCATGCTCCTTTGAGTAAAGAAGTTAACAAGAATGGGAAGCCTTTTGTGTTATCTTCTAAAGGATTAACTAATTTTGGCGAAGTCACAGCGGATAGCGGCTTACCTGCAGCTCCTATTAAACTTAGTATTGGTGAGAATACTAAAGATGTGAAAGGAAAAAATCATGGTTATGGCTTACTCCATATTGAAGCATCTCATGGAACACAGATTCGTAAGGCAGGGTTTCATTCTATTGAAGAGTTTGTCGAGAATGTGGCAGAGAATTATGATACCATCCGTGAGGGAAGTCTCATTGGGAAGAAACAAACGTATTTATTAGAAGTTTCTGATGAGCACAATAACACTCTTTTTGTACAATTGTCGAGAGATGGTCAGTATTGGAATGTAAACAGCGCGGGCATCTTCAGAGAAGCATACTCGCGCCGTAAACCAAAAGTCGCATCCTTACCCACCATCGGAAGCAATCCAAGCACCGAGACTGCTGAAGTTAATCGCGACCATTCTATGGATGCAGTCGCCACCAGCGGGAACTCTTCAACGACTTCTGCCGACAAAGTTACGGAAAGCTCTGAAGAGTTGCAAGAGCAGGAGAAAAAGTTTTCTCCTACTCCATCAGGCAATACTGGAAGCGAAGCAAGAGAAAGAGACGTCAGAGAGCGGGACGCAGTAAAAGAACGTTCACCGTAGCTATTGACTGCGTATGAGAAAAAAGAAAGCAGTGCCACCAACAATAGGATGGACACTGCTGATACCTCGAAAGGCAAGCGGAATGACACAGCTACTCCGCAAGACACTGCTTCTGCCGACAAAGTTACGGAAAGCTCTGAAGAGTGGCAAGAGCAGGAGGAAAAGTTTTCTCCTACTCCATCAGGCAATACAAGAAGCGAAGAAGACGAGCATGAACAGTTCGCTTTGACAAGAAGAGACGAGGCAGTATCTCTGGTTAATAAAATGGAGGATGATGCAGAAATAGCTCCAGAAATAGAATTGACTATCTCGAATTGGGATACCTTATTTGGGGAAGAAGGCATTGTAAAGACTCCGCTAGGAGAAGTAAAGATGGGAGAAAACCAGTTTGCGAAGCTTATGCGTCAGGGCCGAGAAAGTAAACTTGGTATGATTAAGCCTACACTCGAAAATCCAGATGTGATTATCGAAGCATCAAGTGAAGCTAAAGAAGGTAGTATTACAGAGCGTGGTTCTTCTTACATCTTTGTGAAAGCATTTAGGAAATCAGATGGTTTACGCTATTATTATTTTACTTCTGTAACGGTAAGTAAAGAAGGAAAAGAAGTTGTTGTTTCAAGTCAAGAAAAGAGCCGTAACAGATTGCTACGACTCTTAACTGATGAAGAAATAATTTGGCGCACTCCGAAAGATGCAACTACCTCTTCAGCAGAGAGGCAAGGTTTGGACTATGTGCAGCCATTAGATGCCGAGACTGCGACAAAGGGCTCGGGATTAACTCCTCAAAGAATCTCTTCTGCCGACAAAGTTACGGAAAGCTCTGAAGAGTGGCAAGAGCAGGAGGAAAAGTTTTCTCCTACTCCATCAGGCAATATAGGAAGCGAAGAAGAAACCTATACGCTAAGCTCCGAAACCTCCGAGAATGGAGAAAGTTTCTATCAGAATAATGATGGTAATATCGATTTAGCGGATATTCCTGATGAAGTATTTGATAAAATAGGTAAGCCTAAAGCCCCCTTCCGTCTTACACCGTCCATGTTAAAGCATGTATTTGACAGGCATGGGAAAGAAATGGGCTTACATCATGCAGATGATGCAATAGATTTCGTGCTTGATGTTATGGATAATTTCGACCATGTACGTCAAGGCGACAAAGGAGCGATAATTTTCTCTATTGAAAATGGCAGAAGTCGTACTGGAAGACGTGCGGTGACCGTATTGTTAGACTCACAAAGAGGAGAATACTATGGCATCAAAACTTCTGGATACGAAAGAATAGAGGGACTCCATAAACGACCATTGCTATGGGAGAAGGGCGCGAAAGAAACTTCTGCTACAGGTGTTGCTCCTGCAAATGTTACCACCAATGAAGCCCTACAAGGCAACGAGCCTACTGGCAGCGCATCAAACCATGGCAATGATCCTATGGGCAAAGTTACGGAAAGCTCTGAAGAGTGGCAAGGAAAGGAGGATAAATTTACGCCTGCTCCTATCGAAGATGGGGAGGACTATGTGAACTATGCTGCTCGCGTAGCTGCTGTGAAAGCTCAACATGATGCTATCAAAGCTGCTGAAAATGCCACAGATACAAATCCTACTGAAGGGCAGAAGAAAGCAGGAAATTACAAGAAAGGGCATGTACAGATTGGGGCTTTCGACATTTCTGTTGAGCAGCCCAAAGGCAGTGTGCGCAGAGGTAAGGATGCTGACGGCAAGGAGTGGGAAAGCAAAATGAACAACACTTACGGATACTTCCGCGGTACAGAGGGTGTAGACGGTGACCATATAGACGTTTTCCTTTCCAATGACATTGACGGTTGGAATGGACGTAAGGTCTTTGTAGTGGATCAATACAATCCTGATGGTACGTTTGACGAGCATAAGGTGATGTTAGGCTTCAATGATGCCGATGACGCCAAGAGTAACTATCTTGCTAACTACGAAAAAGGTTGGGAGAATGGACGCAGAATAGAAGTGTCTACTACAGACCTTGAAGATTTCGAGAAGTGGATTTCCAGCAGCCATCGTAAGACAAAGCCGTTTGCGGAATATAAGGGTGTGAAGATTGATAATGTGCAAAGCCCTTCTGAGAAGTATCAGCCTATAATACAAGCAACATTTAATAAGGTAAAACGCGAGCAAGGCATTATAGAGCCTATTGCTGAGAAGAAGAGGAAGCCTTTTACTGTGTTCGACATTACAATAAAAGACCCTCGCCGTCCGATGTTCGGAGGCGTCTACTATGACGGAGGGATGGCTGTTGCTACGAATGGGGTCGTTATGTTTGCGCATAAAGAGGCTTATGATGAAGCAAAAGAGGGTAAAATTATTACCAGTAAAGGTGATGTCATTGAGGGGAAATTCCCAGACTGGAGAGGTGCTATCCCTAAAGAAACTATTCCTACAGGTTTACAGACTGAGCCGCTTCTGGAGTTTGTCAATGGTGCGCTGGCAAGAATGAAAGCAGAAAAGGCAAAAAAGTATGAAGTGGACGGAGCTTTGGCTTACATTAAATTCCAGGATGGCAACGTTGTCTGCTGTCAATTAGTAGACCTGCAAAAGATGCTGCGTGCGGCAAAGAGCGTTGGTGCTGATGACTTGAGATTCGGGACTGATAAGGAATTTCTTGTTGCAGAAAGTTCTGCTGGAAAAGCAATTGTGATTATCCAAGGTGAAGAAAAGGCTCGTTATAATGCTGGTTACAATAACTTTGCTTACGAAGCTCCTACGGTGAAAGGTGAGGAGGAGGTTTCCGATGGAGCACTGGATAATCCTTATCCATCAGAACAAGAAGTGGAGCAAGAAGCTAAGGATGATAATACGGGTAATGTCGTTTTGAAACAATTCAGTAATGTTCTTCTTTCGGCAGATACTGAATCTCAACGCTTGGCTACTGATGCGGCATTGGAAGGTTTGAAGCGTGCGGGTGTACCTGTTGAAGTGGTTTCGGATGAGCAGGCAGCAGTGATGCTTGGAGAACAAAAAGGGGTGGAATTGAGTGCGAAACAAAAAAGAGCACTTGAGACCGCCTCCCCTGCTATGCAGGATCATCATACTGTCGTCTCAAGTGCTGATGGCACAAAGGTATTAAAAGGTTTGGATAATGCCATTGAGGAATACGAAAAATTAAAAGGTAATAAGCCAAATACTTTGATTGGTGACATTGCTAAAGTTTTGGGAGCAACAAGACATGGTAGCAACAGTGAGTATGCTTCTTTTGAAACAAAGAATGGGAAACTGGTTACCATCCGCTTGGCTAATCACAATGCTAAGGTTTCTACGTTTGATAATAATGGAGAGAGCGAAGGTCTTAGTATCGTTATTACTCCAAAAGAGAATGCTAAATTAACTAATGATGGCGAAGCTCACATAACAGAATTCTACTATAATGCTGTTAAACTTCGTCGTGCTGAAGGAAAACCATTGGTTGAGATTCTGAAGAGCATCAAGCAGGCATTGTACAGCGGAGAATATAAGGATACTACAGGGCTTGCTGAGGTGCAGGAGGTGAATGTGCCTCGTGCGGAGCTTCACATGGTGTACCATGGTAGTGGTGCTGACTTTGACGCGTTCGACCATTCTCATATGGGAGAGGGTGAAGGTCAGCAAGCGTACGGCTGGGGAACGTATGTGACCGAGGTTGAAGGCATAGGGGAACAGTATGCTGAAGCTAATCATGGAAATCTTGACTTCGATGAGGAGGCTTTTTATGATGAAGCAAATGAATATATAGAGGAGGTCTTCGGTAGTCGTGATGGGTTGGATTATGCGTATAACGATGGTGGCTTTGAAATATTCAATGTTAATAGAAACCCTGAAACTCTTAATTATTTCTTAGATTATTTCAAAGAGCATCCTAATGAATTCGATAGTTGGGAAGATCCTAATGAGATAGACGTGAGTACCCTTGACGAAAAAGGGATAGAAGAGTTAGGACGGGCTTTGGAACGATCTATGGATGATGTTGTCCAAGAGGATGTCCAAGCTTTATTTGAAAAGTATATGACTGTGCCTGCTCGTCATCTCTACTCTGTTGAAATTCCTGACGACACAGGAAGCAACTATCTGGACTATACGAAAAATTATGCAGATAATAGAAGCGGTATAAACACAGACCATTTTATTGATGCGCTGTATGATGAGATTCTTTCAACAGATGATGATCATCTCTATGACAGTAAGCAAGCTAAGAAGGAGCTTAGAAAAGAACTTTCCGAATTAGATTTTAGTTTTGGAAAAGACATCTATGGTGATATATCCTCTTATCTGGGCAGTGATAAAAAGGCCAGCGAATTCTTACACAGGCAAGGTGTTGTTGGCATCTCCTACCCTGCTCAATATAGAAGTGGCGGTCGCGAAGACGATGCTCGGAATTATGTTATCTTTGACGAGGAAGACCTGAAGATAACGGATCATGTGCAATTCATGAAGACGCCATCTGGTACGCTGTATGGTTGGACTGTTGGCGGTAAGATTTATCTTACCAAGGATGGTTTGAACCCTAACACGCCTATCCATGAGTACACTCACCTATGGGCGCGGGCCATGAAGGAGCGCAATAAAGAGGGGTGGCAGAGTGTGAAAGAATTGCTCCGCGATACCCCTGTGTGGGATGAGGTGTTGAAAGACAAGAACTATCAGGATATTCTTGATGATGAAGATGCTATAGCCAGCGAGGCGTTGAGCCGCATCAGCGGAAAGAAAAACGCTGGGAAGATGGAAGCCGAAGCACGGAAGATGATAGACGAAGCTAAGGACTATGTGGACAAGGCAAAGGCTATCTCATTGCTCGAGCGTATGAAGAGTGCGTTGAAGAAGTTCTGGAACTGGGTCGGAAAGGATTTGTTCGGCATCAAGAAGTTTAGCTCTGTGGATGAAATTACGGACAGAGTTCTGTATGACTTGACGAATGGAACTGACTTGAAAGGTGCCGCATCAGAGAAGGTAGAAAAGCAGCAAGTATCTACTGGTTCTGAAGAAGAGCGTGCAATCATTGAGCACGCCAAGGAGAGCGGCACTTACATGAAAGCTCCGAACGGTGAGCCTACGAGACTGACGGAGAAGCAGTGGGCACAAGTGCGCACCAAAGCTTTCAAGAGTTGGTTTGGTGATTGGGAAAAGGCTGCGCGGATTGAGAAGCTGCGTAAGAGTGAGCCTGTGGTTATTACAGGGGAAGAATACAAAGGAAAGTATGAATTGAACCGAGATAGTGCCAAGGCGTGGATAAAGGATAACCTACGGGGTGAGTATACCATTGCCGACACAGGGGAAAAAATCGCTATTGGAAGAAAGGGCATCAATAAAGTTACCTCTCATAGTATGGGAAACGAAACCCATCTGAAGAGCCTCATTGCTGTCCCGAAAATGTTGGAACAGTCCGTTTTTATTACGGAGGAAAAGGCTGATAAACTCAATGCTCAATATCCGACATATCGCTATTACGTTGTTGGTTTGAATATTGCTGGCGTAGACTATACGGCAAAGTTGACCATTGGGGTTGATGAGAATGGTAATAAATATTATGACCACGCCTTGACTGAGATAGAAAAAGGCAAACTGCTTGACCAAATTAATGGACAAGCAGTTGATAATGGTTTTATGTCAACGGGGGCAGAGCCTAATCCGTCTGTTACCGATAGCAAAGATACGAAGTTAGTTTCCATTCTGCAAACCAACAGTTCAAAATTCGTTGATGAGAACGGTGAGCCTATGGTGTTCTATCACAACACTAACAATAATTTTAGTGTTTTCGATTCGAAAAGGAATGGGACACATACTGATGCAGGTTGGCTTGGTGACGGTTTTTATTTCTATGGTGATGAAAATGAGGGTTCCGGTTACGGTAATATTAAAATGGGCGTATTCTTAAATGTCCGTGACCCGTATTATGCTACGAGTAAAGAGAACAATCAACTTGCAGAAGCTAATTCCCGAGACATGTCTGTTGACTTCAGAGAGAACTTAGAGGAAGAGGGCTATGATGGTGTTTTCTACAATGGTGACCTTAGACAAGAAGCCGTCGTATTTGAACCTAATCAAATCAAGAGTGCTACGGATAACAATGGTGAGTTTTCTCAAGAATCTGATGATATACGTTATCGAGAAAGTAAGGGCAGCAGCGAGAGGACGCTTGTTGGTATTCACAATATAAGCGCAGATAAACTTTCTAAGGCTATCAAGCAAGGCGGTTTGGCAAATCCGAGCGTTGCGGTTATAGACATAAGTAAGCAGCAACATACGGGGTATGGCGAGATTTCGCTGATTATGCCTTCTGATAAAATCAATAAGCGAACGGGAAAGAATGCAGGAACGTTTGAGGGTGATGCGTGGACACCGATGTATCCTTCTGTTGAACGACAGATGAGCAGAGAAGGTAGTCTGGTAATGGAACATGACATTAAGGCTCTTCCAAATGAGATGCAACTCGGTGTACGCAATGCATTAAGGAATTGGTTAGACAATCGCGTTGATACAAAATTGTCATACCTTTATTTATTCCAGCAAGGGAAAGCACCCGATTTTGAAACAATTAAGCCAAAGTATAATAAAGAAGTCCATAGAGCTTTTGGTGACATAATGCATGAGGTTACTAATGTATATGACTTGTCCAAAAACGATATTGAGAAATTAGTTGATCTATATGTAAAAACGGAACTTAATGGCGACTTCGATGAGTTTAATCAATCATATGAAAGAAATATAGCCAAGCATAAAGAAATTCTCTCTAATAAAAAGCCAGGGTCTCTCCGTTATGAAAAAGCATTAATCTATTTAAGAGATGCTGAAAAGTATGGTCGCCCTATTGATGTCTTACAAAGATTTGTCGATGAAGTGTGGAGAGATAAAAATACACAAGGGAGAGTAAGCATAGAAAAGACCTTTGATGCTGCAAATAAAAAGATAAAAGAAGATGGTTTAGAACACGACTACAAAAAATGGACAGATGGCTTGAACGAACGCTATCAGACGAAAGAGGTAATCTTTGATGGTTTTACTCCTTCAGGGATGCGCAGGTATGTTCCTAACACTTTGGAGAATGTATCTAAGCTGATGAAGAAGCAGGGTCGCAACGCCTCTAATGGCATTGGGTCTTCTTTTTCAAATTTCGCTGCAAGTGTGATGAAGGCTAACACAAGCCTTGATAGTATCAGAAAAAAGAAAGGCAAGCTTACAAACGACCATCAAGAACTTGACGATTTTGAAGAGAAGTGGCAGGATGTCTATGTTGACCTCTCAAGGAAGTTGCAGCCCGATGCTAATGCATATGATGATTATGGCTTCGCACGCTTGCAAGAAGCTGCTTCTAAAGCCGACCCTCAAGCTTACCTACAGAAGGAGTATGGCGTGACTTTATCTGACGAGGATACACAGCGTCTCAAAGATATGGTTAAGGCAATCAAGGAAGAGCGTCCTTCAATGTATTTTGAGACAAAGTTTGAGCGTCCAGTTACGTTTGATGAGTTTGCCGCGGCAGTAGTGCCTCACAACACTGATGCTGAAATTAAGCAGCAGTTGCGGGATGCAGGTTTGAAAGTCGTTGAATATGAGGCAGGCAACGAAGAATCCCGCGCCAAAGCTGTGGAGGAAGCGAGTAAATCTGATGATATTCGATTCCGCCAAGAAGAAAGAGCTGCGCGAGAATTGGCAGAGGTGAATGAGCGGTTCAATGAGGAGTTGCAAAAGCAGATTGATGGCACTTTGCCAGCAGGGCATGTCTATCAGTTAGGGATGCCTGGGGAGATATTGCTTGCCGCAGGTTTCCCCACTATGCCGATTGAATTAAGCGCGACGAGACTTTCTGAAAAATCAAGGCAAGCGAATCATATCTTTAAGCTTTCGGAAGTAAAAGACCTTGTCAAAGAAATAAATAACCCCATTGCGATTTTCCGATACGGCAATAATGCTAAGAATGTTATTGTAGGTATTGAACACAATGGGAAACAATTCCTTGTAGGTGTACATTTCAATCAGTCGCATAGAGGAATGGAAATATCAGATGTTCGAGGTATATTCCCTAAAGATAACGCAGAATGGTTGAATTGGATTTCACAAGGTAAGGCTGATTATCTAAACAAAGAAAAAATCCAAACCTTAATAGACCAACAGCGAATCAATCTCGCTGAGGTGGACTATCTTGATTTGGACTCTGCTGCAAATATACTGAAAGATTTTCAGAACCCCACAATAGATGAGAAGAATCATTCTGCACTCAGTGAGAATGCTTTGTCATCAGAACCCTCTCATGATAGAGAGGCTATGCGTAATGAAGCTGTTCAGTTGTCTGACAAGCTGCACACTCCTATCAAGATTGTGGAGGATGTGAAAGATATTACACATTCGAATGCTGAGGTGGAGAGACGCAAACGCAACTCAAAGGGCTGGTATGATGTGAGGACTGGTGAGGTTGTGGTTGTTCTGCCTAACAATCGTGATGTGGAGGATGTGGCTGCAACGGTGATGCACGAGACTGTGGCACACAAGGGACTTCGCGAACTTGTGGGCGAGGAACATTATGATGAGTTCCTTGATGAGGTTTACGAGCATCTGCGTGGTGATTTGAAGCAGGGCATTGATGCAGAAGCGGGTCGTGCGTTTGTAGATGATAGCACCAAGAATGGAGAGCGTGCGAAGAGCTACGAGCAGCACCGCAGAACTGCTGTTGATGAGTTGTTCGGAGACATGGCAGAGAAACCATTTGAGGAGTTCAGCGAGGGCGAGCGCACGTTGTGGCAGAAACTCAAGGAGGTTGTTCGTAAGCTATTGGATAAGTTCTTGGAATCTTTGAAGCTGCCGAAGTGGTTTGAGCTTGGCGATAATGAGTTGCGCTATATGTTGTGGCGTAGCAAGGAGCGTTTGGAGCATGGCAAGGAGCACCCGATAGACCTTGCACGCGACATGGTGATGCGTGAGGAGTTGGGCTTGAGTGATGCAGCACGGATGCGTATGGGCGATACTCCCGACACTTTCAAGGCGCGCCAGAGACGAGCTGTAGAAGAGAAAGGAGTTGTTATGCCTGGGCTTAATAGTGCGGAAGTGAAAGTGGTGGATGTGCCGAGACATTCGTTTACAGGAACGGGCAAAGACGCTTTGCGCAGTGCTGAAAGGTGGGCAAAGGACAATATCACTGGTATGCATACTGCTACCAATAGTGATGGTATTGAATTCGACTATAACATCAGTGGTAAATCCATAGAAAAGTATGTATCGGCCTCTTCGATTGCCAAGAGTGAGAACTTAGGAGTACATCTTTCCGTGCTTAAGACGTTGCCTAATGTCATTGCCAATAGTATTGAGGTAGAAGAGCATGCAGACTATGCCAAGGACAAGTCGAGCAAACGAAGTGTCGAGAACGAAGTTAATGCGCAGTCATTGATGCATCGTTTCTATGGTGCTGTAAATATTGATGGTAAACTCTATCGTGTGAAGACCACAATTAGAGAATATGCAGATACGAACAGAAACGCAAATGCGCACAACTATGAGCTTACAAAAATTGAACTGCTTGATGCGCCTTCCGTTGGTGGTATTGAAACCAGCAACCGACCTGTGGCAATGACATCAAACAGTTCTATCTCTGTTGCAAAGCTACTGAAAGATGTTGAGAAATCCTACGATAGTGGTAAAAAAGTTCTTGATGAGAGCCGAAAGGCAGACGAAAATCCTATTCTCTACCGCGACGGAGGAGAGACGGAGGATATTTGGAAGGACAAGAGTATGGGGCTATATGAGCGCACTACTGCTGCTGCTATGCGCCTTGCCGATAAGCACCAAGAGAATAAGACACTTCGCAATGATGCTATGCGCGCTATCGGCAACAACCTTGCAGATTTGCGCAAGGCAATGAGCCTGCAGCGTAAGTTTGATATGGCAACAGTGAAACGTGTTTCAGACCTTGCACGTGTGTTGATGAATAATGGATACATAGGCGATATGACGCAACAGGAAGTGAAGAGTTTACTTGCTGCTGTGCGGAATAGTGTGGGCCATAATGACATCGACAGAGATGTGCAGAAGGTGATGGAAATCATGGTGAAGAACCAGTTGAGGAGAGCCGAAAAAGCATTGGGCGCACTGGAAGCGATTAAAGGCAGCAAGGTGAATGCGAAGGGTGTTAAGGTGCAGGGTAAGCTTGATGCCGCAGGTGCTCAACTCATGGAGGTGTTTAAGAATATTATAGAGCCTATTGTGAATAATCATACTTTGATGTAGGCAGATAAAGAAAAAGGACTTGCTTATCTCTCCTCAGCGTCACATCAGGTTCAGCAGGAAATAGACAAACAAGTCCTCATCTCTGCTGCAAATATACTGAAAGATTTTGAGAAGCCCAGAATAGATAGAAAGAATCATCTACACTGAATAGTGAGAATATTGGTGTACATATTGCAGTTCTCACTAAGTTACTAGACGTTATTGATAGTAGTATAGAAGTAGAGGAACATTCCGACTATAAGAAAGTTAATGGGAAACGTAATTCAGACAATGGTATTGGTGATGGAAATATGCTTGTACATCGCATGTATGGTGCTGTAGAGATTGAAGGCATGACATACACAGAGTAAAGGAAATGTTCATGTATGATTATAGAGTTACAGAAATAGAGCTAATCATAAGTGGCTCTCCAACGAGCAATGCACTGAATAGCTCTATTAAAAGAGTTGATTACTCAACTCTTCCTGTTGCAAAACTACTTGAAAATGTTGAGAACTCCTATTTTATAGATTCATTTATTGATTATTTAGTTTTTTCATAAACATAAAATATGGACAAGCTCCTGTTGAACAAGTGCCTATCCATATTTACTTAATTATAAAATGTACTCGTTTATTCCTCTACGGCAGCTTGAGCTGCAGCGAGACGTGCAATAGGCACGCGGAATGGAGAACAGCTCACATAGTTAAGACCAACCTTGTGACAGAACTTAACTGAACTTGGTTCACCTCCATGCTCGCCGCAAATACCACATTTTAGTTCGGGACGAACTGAGCGCCCCTTTTCTACAGCCATGTTAATAAGCTGACCTACACCCTTTTGGTCGAGAACTTGGAATGGATCAACTTTCAAGATCTTCTTATCCAAGTAGACCGGCAAGAAACTTGCGATATCATCACGGCTATAACCGAAGGTCATCTGCGTCAAATCATTTGTTCCGAATGAGAAGTATTCTGCATGCGTAGCGATTTTATCAGCTGTAAGAGCTGCACGAGGAATCTCAATCATTGTGCCAACCTTGAACTTGATTTCGAGGCCTTGTTCTGCAAAAACCTTTGCAGCCTCTGCACGAATCACGCGTTCTTGATTTTCAAACTCATGAACATTACCAACTAAAGGTACCATGATTTCGGGATGAGGATCAAGTCCTTCTTTTTTCAGTTCACAAGCAGCCATGAGAATAGCACGTGTTTGCATTGCGGTGATCTCGGGGAAAGTATTACCCAAACGGCAACCACGATGTCCCAACATTGGGTTATGCTCAGAGAGACTTTCAACGCGCTGCTTGATAGTCTCTACACTAACGCCCATTTCCTCTGCCATCGTCTGTTGGCCGAGAGTATCATGAGGAACAAACTCATGGAGTGGTGGATCAAGCAAGCGTACATTTACGGGATATCCGTTCATAGCTCTGAATAAGCCTTTGAAGTCTTCCTTCTGATAAGGTAATAACTTTGCCAAAGCACGTTCGCGCCCTTCTGCATCTTCTGCTAGAATCATTTCGCGCATAGCGATAATCTTCTCATTATCGAAGAACATATGCTCTGTACGACAGAGGCCGATACCTACAGCTCCGAAACGGCTTGCAACTTCAGCATCATGTGGAGTATCAGCATTGGTACGTACCTGAAGATGTGTGTATTTGCTGCACAAATCCATCAGAGCTGCAAAATCATCGCTGAGTTCTGCTGCCTGCGTAGGAATTTCACCTTTGTAAACATGGCCGTTTGTACCATTCAGAGAGATATAGTCACCTTCTTTCAAAATCTGGCCATCAATTTCAATGATACGTTTTTTATAGTCAACATTTACAGCACCTGCACCGCTAACGCAACATTTACCCATACCTCGAGCAACCACTGCTGCGTGGCTCGTCATACCTCCACGAGCTGTCAAGATACCTTCCGCCTCGGCCATACCTGCAAGATCTTCAGGACTAGTTTCAAGACGAACGAGAATGACTTTATGTCCATCATGATGCCACTTTTCTGCATCATCAGCAAAGAATACGATCTGACCACAAGCTGCACCAGGACTTGCTGGGAGACCACGTGTAAGCTCTTTTGCTTGACTCAGTGCTTCCCTATTGAATACAGGGTGTAAAAGTTCGTCTAGTTTCAACGGCTCGCAACGCTTAATGGCTGTTTTCTCATCAATCTTACCTTCACGAAGCAGATCCATTGCAATCTTAACCATTGCAGCTCCTGTACGTTTTCCATTACGTGTCTGAAGGAACCAAAGTTTGCCTTCCTGCACTGTAAACTCCATGTCCTGCATATCGCGGTAGTGATCTTCCAACTTAGTTTGCAGGGCATCTAATTCGTTGAACATCTCGGGCATAGCCTCCTCCATAGAAGGATATTTTGCAGCACGCTCTTCCTCAGAAATACCTTGTAATTCAGCCCAATGGCGGCTTCCTGCCAAAGTGATTTGCTGTGGAGTACGAATACCTGCAACTACGTCTTCGCCTTGTGCGTTTACCAACCATTCACCATTGAAGACATTTTCACCAGTTGCTGCATTTCGGCTAAAGCAAACACCTGTAGCACTAGTCTCGCCCATATTCCCAAAGACCATAGCCATTACGGTTACAGCTGTACCCCACTCTTGTGGAATTCCTTCCATCTTACGATAGAGGATAGCACGTTCGTTCATCCAACTATCGAATACAGCGCAGATAGCTCCCCATAACTGTTCCATAGGGTCATCGGGAAACTGTTTTCCTGTACGTTCCAAGATGGCATCCTTAAAGAGTTTCACCAAATTCTTCAGGTCTTCAGTGTCAAGTTCATTATCGGTCTTAACACCTTTTTGTTCCTTTACCTTCTCGATAATCTCCTCAAAAGGATCTATCTCTTCTTTTGAAGCTGGTTTCAGCTCCATCACTACATCGCCATACATTTGAACAAAGCGGCGATAAGCATCATAAGCAAAACGAGGATTTCCTGTTTTTTTTGCCAAGCCTTCAACAACAGTGTCGTTAAGGCCAAGGTTTAGAATAGTATCCATCATGCCAGGCATTGACGCGCGAGCACCTGAACGAACACTCAGCAAGAGAGGATTTTCCGCATCTCCAAACTTTTGGTTTGTCAAGTTTTCAATATGCGCCAAAGAACGTTCCACTTCATCTTTGATAAGTGCTACGACCTTGTCATGCCCAATCTCGTAGTATTCGTTGCAGACATCTGTTGTTATGGTGAACCCAGGAGGAACAGGGACTCCAATAAGGTTCATTTCTGCGAGGTTGGCACCTTTGCCACCTAATTCGTTACGCATATCGGCGCGACCTTCTGCTTGGCCGTTACCAAATGTGTAAACTCTCTTTCCGCCCTTCATAGCCATTTTGAAGTTTTTTAAATTTATAATTTGAGAATAATAGGCAAAATTATATTTTTCTGCTCACTCAACAAAGCGTTTTACTAGTTTTATATATTCTTCTATTAACATTTGAGAGGAATTAAATGTCATTATATGTACTTTCTTTCAACTTTTCTTAATTTATAACTTGGAAAAATGATTATTTCAGAAGACTGAGATATAATCATCTTAGAATATCTAGAAAGTTTATCCTCGTTTACAAGAAATAAGCAAGAGAAATGCCGCCTCTAAATATAGCTTCTATTATAAAAAATCAATGAAAATTGATATGTCTCTCAAAAAACATCGTCCGACATAATTACAAAGATGTACCTTCGCCATTCCGTCAAAAAGCGACTATAAAACTTATATAAGATTATCAAGAAGATCCTTATTGCGTAAAAAAATGCAATAAGAATGTCAGTTGATAGCATAAGGCTATCAGCTGACTTCTTTATTGTATATTTTGCAAAATATAAGAGTTTCGAGTAAAGGAGAGTACTTATAGTGGGAAGCTTTCAGCCTTTAGTATATCCAGAAGTTTCTGGCGATGATCGCCTTGAATAATAATATCTCCATTTTTAACACTCCCTCCTACTCCACATTTCTGCTTCAAAAGTTTACAAAGTTTTTTCATGTCAGCGTCAGTACCAACGAAACCTTTTACGATTGTAACCGTCTTACCAGCACGACCTGATCGTTCCATACTCAAATGAAGTTTTTGCTGGTGGTTCAAAAGCTTTTTAGGTTCATCCTCTTCACATTCTGAATAATCATAGTCTGGATTTGTAGAAAAAACAACTCCTCTACGCTTTTTTCGAATAACGTATGATTTATTCTTAGCTTCTTCACCTTCACATCTCTCACCAAGAGCAGCTAAGGCACTTTTCCAATCTGTTCCGGTCATATCAACAACCACTGCCGTCAAGATTACAGACAGCTCCTATAGATTCTACATCAGATCTTAACCCCACATCTTCAGGTCTAAAAGTTATAGCACCATCTTCAAGCAAAAAACAGGGTATTCCTACTGCTCCTTGCTTTTTCACTTTGTCAAAGGCAGGATGCGAATCACGCAATTTTAGGAATTGTTTTAGATTGCGAATGTGTTTACTAATATCTATCAATTCAAAACGAGAATCATTTTTAATTTGCCCTTCGATATCTTCACAATCAGGGCAGGTATTCATAACAAAAACTTTTATCATGTCAGGATTATTCTTTGATATAGAAACAAGTATAAAACGAAAATAAGAAGAATTACGAGAGGAGCATTTACTAGTCAAAAAAAAATTCCAAATCCACAAAACACAAATAGCACCTAATACGCAGAAAACGAAATTGCTTAAAACTCCTTTATCAAAAAGTTCTATATTCAACACACAACTAATAAAAGAACCAGCGTAACTGCCTATTATTCCTATAAATAGGTTCTAACAGCACCCCTTTCCTTTACCGCTCATAATACGATTAGCAACACATAACCAATAACAATCCCTGCCAAGATGGAGCACGCTGTGAATTCTTCAATATGTTCAAGCATTTCTTCGTTTTACAGTTTTACAGTATCTGTCATTACTAAGAAACATACATCAAGCGTTCCTTTCTTAAATATTATTTTTTGCAAATGTAGTAAAAAAGGAAGGATAAGAATAATTCTAAAATACTAAATATATGCTCGATTCTTAGCTGCCGCTAAGAGTCGGACATATTCTTCCTTTATTTTTGTACATGATGAGTACAAAAGTTGCCCAACAAAAATCTCATCTTATAGCAAATGTTTTGTTGGGCAACTAAAAAATTAGTATTTATCGCTATTTCTTCTTTGCAAAACTATCTTTCAAGCCAACAGTACGGTTGAAAATAAGGTGCTCTGGCGTTGAGTCGTCATCGAAAGTAAAATAACCAATACGTTGGAACTGCAAGTAACGAGTAAGTCCTGGATGTGCCGCATAGGACTCAACATAGCCATTTACGACTCTCTTTGAATCAGGGTTTAACAACTCACGGAAATCACGCTCGTCAGCAGCAGGGTTCTCAATACTGAAAAGTTTATCATAAATACGAACCTCCGCAGGTAAACAATGTTTGGCACTAAGCCAATGTAAAGTACCCTTCACTTTACGATCAGCTCCGGGCATACCACTTTTACTCTCAGGATCATATTCACAATAAATTTCCTCTATATTACCTGCTTCATCTTTCTTGCATCCTGTACATTTTACAATATATGCATTCTTCAAACGAACTTCTTTACCAGGAACCATTCGGAAAAACTTCTTCGGGGCATCTTCCATGAAATCATTGCGTTCAATCCAAAGTTCACGACTAAATGTTATTGAATGAGTTCCTTCTGCTTCATTCTCTGGATTATTTACTGCAAGCATTTCCTCTGAAAGTCCTTCTGGATAATTCGTTACAATGAGTTTCACTGGATCGAGGACAGCACTAAGACGCAAGGCTCGATTATTTAAATCTTCTCTTGCTGCAGCTTCCAACATAGAATAATCATTAAGCGCATCATATTTCGTATAACCAATCATATTGATGAACTTGCGGATTGATTCAGGAGAATAACCACGGCGACGTAAACCACAAACTGTCGGCATACGAGGGTCATCCCAACCATCTACAAGATGTTCCTGAACAAGAGCAAGAAGTTTTCTCTTTGACATAACAGTATATGTCAAATTAAGACGATTGAATTCAAACTGACGTGGACGATTATCTTCTAGGTCTTTTTGTTCCTTCAGTTCATCGATAAAAAAGTCATAGAGAGGACGATGAGGAACGAACTCCAATGTACAAATAGAATGTGTCACCCCCTCAAAGAAGTCGCTTTGACCATGAGCAAAATCGTACATAGGATAAGCTTTCCACGTGTCACCTGTGCGATGATGATGATGTTTTATAATTCGATAAATCACTGGATCGCGAAAGTGCATATTGGGGTTGGCCATATCAATTTTTGCGCGTAGTACCATCTTACCTTCCTCAACCTCTCCCGTATTCATCTTTGAAAAGAGTTCCAAATTTTCCTCAATGGGGCGATCCCGATAAGGACTTGGAGTGCCAGGTTCAGTTGGAGTTCCTTTCTGAGCAGCTATTTCCTCGCTAGATTGCTCATCTACGTAGGCTTTGCCCTCTTTTATTAAACGAACGGCAAAATCCCATAATTGTTGGAAATAGTCAGAAGCATAATAAATATTCTCCCACTTGAAGCCCAACCATTCTATGTCACGCAAAATTGCGTCAACATATTCGGTATCTTCCTTTTGAGGATTAGTATCATCAAAACGCAAATTACATACTCCACCAAATTTTTCAGCTACGCCAAAATCCATACATATAGCCTTTGCATGACCTATATGAATATATCCATTGGGTTCAGGTGGAAAGCGTGTTTGCAGACGCCCCCCGTTCTTCCCTGCAGCCAAATCATCCTTTACAATCTGCTCAATAAAGTTCAGATTTTCTTTCATTGGTTCTTCTATTGATGTAGTCATATCTTTTTACTCGTTCGTTTTTTAATTAGCCATCTCTGACATAAATTTGATTCGTACTAATCGTATTTCGTCTTCTTCATATTCGGAGAGTTCTTCAAGGGCGACATCTATATCGTCTGTATCTGACTCTCGAAAATACTCATAAATTGCATCTACAACATCTGGATCCATAACGTCTTCTATGAAATAATCTATATTTATTTTATTTCCACTATAATAAACAATAGATTCTATTTCATCTAAAAGTTCCTCGAATTCAATACCATTTGCAGTAGCAATATCATCCAATGCAACTTTTCTATCTATTGCTTGAATGATTGCTATCTTTAGTTTTGAATTTTTAGCAACGGTACGAATACGAATGTCCTCTGGGCGGTCAATATCATTATCTACGCAGTACTTACGGATCAAATCACAGAAAGCTTGTCCATAACGCTTAGCCTTTCCTTCACCAACACCAGGAATATTCTTTAATTCCTCCAATGTCTGTGGAAAGACCGTTGCCATAGCTTCTAATGAAGGATCCTGGAAGATCACATAAGGAGGAACTTGCAGTTCTTTAGACATCTTCTTTCGCAAACCTAAAAGCATGTCATACAATTCTGGAGCAACTGCGCAATCAGCTCCACTCTGCACAGGTTCGGTAGTAGAGGTTTCACTATAGTCCTGGTCTTCAATGATTTGGAAAGATACAGGTTCTTTCATAAACCGACGTCCTTTATCCGTAATCTTTAAAACACCATAATTTTCTATTTCTTTATTGAGATAACCAGTTAGTAGTGCTTGACGGATTACTGCATTCCAAAGATGTTCATCTTTATCCTCTCCGCATCCAAAATCATCTAATTCATAGTGTTTATAATCCCGGACACTCTCCGTTTTATGTCCCATAAGAATATCCTTAATATGTTCCGCTCTGAAGACTTCCTTCGTTGCAAGAACCACATTAAGAACTTTCTCCAATTCTTCTTTAGCTTCCACTTTCTTTTTTGGATTTAAACAATTGTCGCAATTTCCACAATTATCTTTAGGGTATTCCTCTCCGAAGTAATGTAAAAGCAATTTACGACGACAGATAGAACTCTCTGCATAAGCTGCTGTCTCTGCCAAAAGTAAATAGCCTATTTCTCGCTCTTGCTCTCCTTTCTTTTCCATAAATTTCTCCAATTTCTTCAAATCATCAGGAGAATAGAATGTAATGCATTTTCCTTCACCATCATCACGTCCAGCTCTACCGGTTTCTTGATAATAGCCTTCAAGACTTTTAGGAATATCATAATGAATAACAAAACGAACATCCGGTTTGTCTATACCCATACCAAAGGCAATTGTAGCAACAATCACGTCAATGTCTTGCATAAGAAATAGATCTTGAGTCTGCGAACGTTCATCAGGCTCTAAACCTGCATGATATGGCTTTGCCTTTATCTCGTTAGCCTGCAATACTTTTGCCAGTTCATCAACGGTCTTGCGACTTAAACAATAAATAATACCACTTTTACCTGCATTCTGACGAATGAAAGTAACAATTTCTTTGTTAATCTCTTTAGTCTTAGGCCTAACTTCGTAATATAGATTGGCCCTATTAAAAGAACTCTTAAATTCATCCGCATCTTGAATGCCAAGACTCTTCTTGATATCAAGTCGAACCTTGTCAGTCGCAGTTGCGGTTAAAGCTATAATAGGAGCACGGCCAATTTCATCTACAACCAATCGAATATTTCTGTATTCTGGACGAAAGTCATGTCCCCATTCAGATATACAATGAGCTTCATCTACAGCATAGAAGCTAATCTTTATGGTTTTCAAAAACTCCACATACTCGCGTTTTGCCAAAGATTCAGGAGCGACATAGAGAAGTTTTGTTTTACCTGAAAGTATATCTGATTTTACTTGGTCAATATCGCTTTTATTAAGTGAGGAGTTTATAAAATGAGCGACACCATCTTCTTCACAGGTATGACGAATTGCATCCACTTGATTCTTCATCAATGCTATTAGCGGGGATATTACAATTGCCGTTCCTTGCATCAACAAAGAAGGCAACTGATAACACATACTCTTTCCTCCACCTGTAGGCATCAGAACAAAGACATCCTTACCACTAAGCAAGGATAGAATAATGTCTTCTTGGTTCTTCTTGAAACAATCAAAACCAAAATACTTCTTTAGTGCTCTATGTATTTCAGACCTTTCTATCATACCATTATATGTCCTCATGATATATACATATTACTATGTTTCGGCAGAACAAAGATAAAACAAAGTTTTAGAAATGTCTATACAAAAACTAATGAAATCGGCTATATTTTTAACAAAGCTCCCCTATATCTAATCTATAACACAAGAAAAATCCAGCCAATCTCACTTTGTTAGGCAAAGATGGAATTAGCTGGATTATAAAATTGGTGTATTGTTAAATAAAATAGAGATTAAGCAAGTTTACCTCTTTCTTTCTCAAACTCCTGTTCTGCGTATTCGCGTGTAATGACCAATTTCTTCTTTCGTGTAGAAGGGGTCTCATACATGACATTCATCATAATACTCTCCATTATCGAGCGCAATCCACGTGCACCAAGTTTATATTCAAGTGCTTTATTTACGACATAATCCAACGCTTCATCTTCAAACTCAAGAGTAACACCATCTAAGCGAAAAAGCTCAATATATTGCTTCACCAAACTATTTTTGGGTTCAGATAGGATACGCCGCAACGCTTCTTTATCTAAGGGATTAAGATATGTCAAAACAGGTAGACGCCCAATGATTTCTGGGATAAGTCCAAAACTCTTCAGATCCATGGGCTCTATATACTGCATTAAATTCTTTGGATCTATTTTTTTTATATTGCCCACGGAATTATAGCCAACAGTATGAGTGTTGAGGCGCTGAGCTATTTTCTTCTCTATTCCATCGAACGCTCCACCACAAATAAAGAGAATATTTCGTGTATCAATATGGATATAATCTTGATCTGGATGTTTCCGCCCTCCTTTGGGAGGAACATTTACCACAGATCCTTCAAGCAATTTTAACAAACCTTGCTGAACGCCTTCTCCACTCACATCGCGAGTGATACTGGGATTATCTGCTTTACGAGCAATTTTATCTATTTCGTCAATAAAAACTATACCTCGCTCAGCGCGTTCTTTGTCATAGTCAGCTTCCTGTAAAAGACGGCTCAAGATACTCTCCACATCCTCTCCAACATATCCAGCTTCTGTAAAAACAGTAGCATCCACAATAGTAAAAGGAACATCCAAAAGATTTGCTATAGTACGCGCCAGTAAGGTTTTTCCCGTACCAGTAGTTCCCACCATAATGATGTTGGATTTATCAATACTCACATCATCTTTCTTCGCGGTATCTTCTAACTTGATTAACCTTTTATAATGGTTATAAACAGAGACACTAAGATAGCGTTTTGCATCGTCTTGACCTATTACATACTGATCAAGGTATTCCTTAATTTCCTTAGGTTTTGGGATATCTCGTAGGTTGATAGGCTGATTACTTTTCTTATTGCGATCAGACGAAGAATTAGAATAGAGTCCTGCGTCTTTAAGTACTAGCGATGCTCTTTCAATGCAATCATTACAAATACATCCTTCTGGGCCAGAAAGCAATAAATCTACTTCATCCTCATTTCTTCCACAAAAGGAACAATGCTTTTTATTAGACATTCTTATTATTTTTTCGTAAAAATCTGATCTATCATACCGTATGCCTTTGCCTCTTCACTTGTCATCCAATAGTCACGATCACTATCAGCCCAGACTTTACCAAATGATTGATGACTATGATCTGCTATAATAGTGTAAAGTTCTTTTTTCAACTTCTGAATTTCACGAGCAGTAATCTCAATATCACTTGCTTGTCCTTGTGCTCCCCCCATTGGTTGATGAATCATCACACGACTATGCGGTAACGCCCAACGCTTTCCTTCTTTACCAGCTACAAGTAAGACTGCAGCCATACTCGCTGCCATACCAGTACATATCGTGGAAACCTCAGAACCAATGAACTGCATAGTGTCATAAATGCCCAGACCCGCATAAACACTACCACCTGGACTATTGATATAGATAGAAATATCTTTCCCTGGATCAGCAGAATCTAAATAGAGTAATTGTGCTTGAAGTGTATTAGCAGTATAGTCATCAATTTGAGTCCCCAAAAAGATTATTCTATCCATCATAAGACGACTAAATACATCCATCTGTGTCACGTTCAATTGTCGTTCCTCAAGGATGTAGGGATTCAAGTACTGAGCTTGTGCCTTCACAGCTGAATCTATTGTCATGCTGCTAATGCCCTTTGATAGAGCAAATTTCTCAAAATCTGATTTTATCATATAAATTGATGTCTATTCCTTTATTATAATGCTTTATAGAACACTACAAAGCTTATGCCAAAAGCTAAGTTTATTTTTATTAGAGATTCTTATCTCTTAGCAAATAGGGGTCAACCTTATTGGCCGCCCCTACTCTAATAGTCATAATCTTACAATAAAAATTTAGTCTTTCTTTTCTTCAAAAAGCTTACCGAAGTCTTCTTGAGAAATAGCTATACGGTTCAGTTTTACTACTTTTTTAAGAACATCTGTTAACTTTTTATCAATAGCACGTTCTACTAGACCATTTACTTGATTTTGATCTTTGAGCATCTGTTGTGCATATTGCTCTAGATATTCATCAGGAATATTTGCCATACCGTACTGAGCAAACTGGAATCGAGCAGCCTCAAGTGCTGTTGCTTTAATATCTTTATCTTCAACTTTCACCTTGTTCGCTTCAGCCAATTGCTCTTTAATGAGATGCCACTTCAATTCCCTAATGCTGTTTTCAAAATTCTCCTCAACAAAGCTTGCATCTTTGTCTTTATTATTAGCAATCATTATACGCTTCAGCATCTCATTGGGGAATTCCAGTTCACCCACCTTCTTTTCTGCATAGGCACGAAGATCGAGCAAGAACTTATAGTCACTATCTGCCTCAAACTGCTTAGCCAGTTGTTCTTTCACCTTTCCGCGGAATTCTTCTTCACTCTTCACGGTATCCTTGCCAAACATACGATCAAAGAATTCTTGATTGAGCTCTGCTGGAACATAGCGACTGATTTCATCAACCTGGAAGCTAAAGTTGCCTTTATGTTTTTCTGCCTCCTCTTTTGTTATATGAAGAAGAGAGGCCAACTCCGTATTACCATAAGCTTCAGCAGGATTGAACGTCAGAACATCATTCTTCTTTGCACCGTCAAAGATTTTCTTTTGGTCATCAGACTGCATGTATTGAGGCATAAGACTGCCCTTTTCTACTTGTACACCACCTTCGAGAGGCTGACCATCTTCGCCAAGTTCTGCAAGCAAACCGCGAAGTATATCACCTTCTTTATATTCCTCTACTTCCTCAGGGTGACCGGCTTGCTGTGTCAAAGCCTTTACTTGCTGGTCAATTTGTTCCTCACTTACCTCGATCTCATAATAGTCGATAGTATCTTTGTCTGTAAGTTCTATTTTGAACTCAGGCGTAAGAGCCACATCAAAACTAAACTCAAACTCATCTTGATTTTCGATATCTTGAGTTTGCTGTTGCTCATTAGGCAATGGTTCGCCGAGGATATTCAGCTTCTCTTCACGAATATACGAGAAGAGCTTATCAGAAAGAAGCTTATTGATAGTTTCCATCTTAGCCTGGGCACCATATATTTTCTTAGCCATGCCAAAAGGAATTTTACCAGGACGAAAACCTGGCATCTGCGCCTTCTGACAGAAGTTTTTAATTGCTTTTGTTACGTCAGCCTCATAGTCAGTTTTCTCCATCTTCAAAGTGATGACAGCAGTGACGGGCGTGTTCTTTTCTAATGAGATATTCATATTATATAATTATATTTGTATTCGCTTTGAGAATTCGGCTTGCAAAAATAACACATTCTTCTTAGAGCATCAAATTATTATATGTCTTTTTTGCTCAAACCTATCATTCCCTCACACAGCAGCAAACATCATTAATAAGTTTATAACTTAACCTCCTATAAATATCTTAGACACCCCAATTCGGGATAAGCAGTACTTCTTTTTCCTCAAAAAAAGTTTCAATAAAAGCCTAAAAAGAGGATTGTTTTTTGTATATTTACTGTTGATAATCAATCATATAACAAAATAACAATCCTCATGAAACTTGTCAGCAAAGTTACGGAAATCTATTGTATTGCAGATGATTTCTGCAAAGAATATCATTTAGAATTGAACAAAACCTCTCTTTCGCTCTCTAATCCTTCTGCCAATAGTCCAAAACATCGCAAGAGAAGAGGGCGAATGAGCGATGCTGAAATGATTACAATTCTCATAACCCCAATTCGGTTTATTAGGCAGATCTCGTTCGCTAGTTTTTCTGAATATTTACAGATATATCAGTATTTGTAAATATTTTTCGCTTTTTTAGAGCCGTGAGAATGGCGTAAAAAATAAAATTATTGTCTGCGAGTGGAAATAACTCAAAATAAAAGCACCTCCTCAAAAGGAGAATTTTTATTTTCTATACTACAAATTTTATTTTCTATACTACAAATTTTATTTTCTCCTTGAGAAATTAAAAATACAATAAGGAAATCAGCTGACATTCTTATTGTATTTTCTAACAGAATAAGCAGAAAAAAGCTATTTCCTTGCCTTTCTGTCATAGATTTTATAGAAAATCTCAAGATTTACCTTTCTTTTCCACAAAGAAGAGGGGGAGAAATTGGTAGCTAGTTCAGTATTTTCTTTTCAACGAGCATTTTCTGTCTCTAAAAACGAACACAGTTTTGTCAAATAAAGCGCACAAATATCATTAGGGTAGAATAATTTATTCTCTTGTTTATTCTGCTTCACCCTACCCATGTACAGCTGAAAAAGTAACAGCAAAACATCAAGATTTGACTTACAGATATAGGTATGCTACCGAAACTAACAGCTTCAAATAATGTGTTACTTTTATTAGGGTAGTAAAAAAGTAGAAAACCCTCTATCAATATGGAGGTTGAGAGGGAGGGGAAAGCAGAAGTGAAGCAGCTCACACTTTTCTAAACCTACCTGCGTGAAACAATGAATCTTCGGCCTACAACAAGGTCGAAAGAATCATTGTGGACTATAAGCCGAGTAAAAAAAAGAGGTAACCTTAAACCGAATTGGGGTTTATAAAAAAGAAACATTTCACTTCATGTGAATTTTGCTTTAAACGCCACCAACTAATTCTGTTTCAGACCATGCAAAGAGAGTTACTTTGCCCTCTCGTGGAAAAAGTGTAACTTTGCACTCGTAAAAAAACAATACTCAAAGAATGATTACAGTTACAAACCTGGCCATCCAGTTTGGCAAACGCGTCTTATATAAAGATGTGAATATGAAGTTCACTAATGGCAACATTTATGGTATTATTGGTGCCAACGGAGCCGGAAAGTCTACGCTGCTAAAAGCTATCAGTGGTGAATTAGAGCCCACGAAAGGTAGTATTGAATTAGGACCAGGTGAACGCTTGAGTGTCCTTTCTCAAGACCACTTTAAGTTTGACGAGCATAGCGTTTTAGAAACAGTACTTATGGGCCACACAACGATGTGGAGCGTTATGAAAGAACGCGAATCTCTTTATTCAAAAGAAGATTTTAGCGATGAAGATGGTATCCGAGTAGCAGAATTAGAAGATAAATTTGCGGAGATGGGTGGCTATACGGCAGAGAATGATGCAGCAGCCCTGCTTGAAGGACTTGGCATAAAGGTTGAACTTCACAATAAGTTGGTTGGTGAACTCTCTGGTAAAGAAAAGGTTCGCGTCATGCTAGCACAAGCACTATTCGGAGAGCCTGACAATCTTTTATTGGATGAGCCAACCAATGACTTGGACCTTGAAACTGTAGAGTGGCTAGAAGACTATTTAGGCAATTTTGAACACACTGTTCTCGTCGTTAGTCACGACCGCCATTTCCTTGATCAAGTCTGCACACACACAGTTGATATCGATTTTGGCAAAGTAACCCTCTACGCTGGTAACTACTCCTTCTGGTATGAATCATCTCAGCTTGCACTACGACAAGCTCAGAATCAGAAACAAAAGTCGGAGGAGAAGAAAAAAGAGTTAGAAGAATTCATTCGCCGCTTTTCTGCTAATGCAGCTAAGAGCCGTCAAACAACTAGTCGTAAGAAGATGTTGGAAAAACTTAATGTCGAAGAAATTAAACCTTCTACGCGTAAATATCCAGGTATTATATTTCAAATGGAACGTGAACCAGGTAATCAAATCCTTGAAGTTAACGATCTAAAAGCCACGACTGAAGACGGAGAGATTCTATTTAGCAATGTCACTTTCAACGTAGAACAAGGAGAAAAGGTTGTATTTATCGGCCATGACCCACGTGCTATGACAGCCCTTTTTGAAATTATCAATGGCAATACTAAACCTATACAAGGAAGCTATAAATGGGGCGTCACCATTACAACAGCATATCTCCCCTTGGATAATACGAAATTCTTCAATACGGATTTAAACATGCTCGATTGGCTGAGCCAATTTGGTGTAGGAAACGAAGTGTTCTTCAAAGCCTACCTAGGACGAATGCTCTTCAAGGATGAAGACATTCAGAAGAAAGTCAGTGTACTTAGCGGTGGTGAAAAAATGCGTTGTATGATAGCACGTATGCAACTCAACAATGCAAACTGTTTAATATTGGATACTCCAACAAATCACTTGGATATGGAAAGTATTCAGGCATTCAATAACAACTTGAAACTCTTTAAAGGCAATATCCTCTTTGCCAGTCACGACCATGAGTTTATCAATACTATTGCAAATCGCATCATAGAACTTACTCCCAATGGGTGCATTGACAAACTGATGAATTATGAAGATTACATCCATGATGAACATATCAAGGAATTAAGAGATAAGATGTATGCAAAATAAAACAGCCAGCTCTTCTGAGCTAAAACTGGTATACAATTTGTATTATTTCACATAGTATACAATTTACATTATATATCATGTCAAAAAATAAACACTATAACAAAGAGGAACAAGAAATCCATTTAAAAGATACAACAGAAAGGCGAAGTAATCAGGCAAACGAAACAACTCTTCAAGCTGACGCAGAAGGAGAAGTTCAAAAAGAAAAAATTACAACAGAAGAGAAACTTGCAGCTACAGAAGAAGAAAACGCAAAACTGAAGGATCAATTATTGCGCCAAATTGCGGAATTCGACAACTATCGGAAACGCACACTAAAGGAGAAGGCTGAACTCATTCTGAACGGAGGAGAAAAGACACTCTCCTCTTTACTTCCCATTTTGGACGATTTGGAACGTGCTGAAAAGAATATCCAAGAAAACACTAATATTGAGACACTCAAAGAAGGTCTAGATCTCGTTTTCAAGAAGTTCCGTGACACACTGGAGAAACAAGGATTGAAAGCAATTGAGACAAAAAATCAGGATTTTAATACAGATTTTCATGAAGCTATTGCCATGATTCCTGTACCCGAAGGAGATCAAAAAGGGAAAGTTATAGATTGCGTTCAAACGGGTTATACACTTAATGATAAAGTCATACGCCATGCAAAGGTGGCTGTAGGTCAATAAAAGAACATGGAAGAAGACTACTACAAGATTCTAGGTGTCGAAAAGGATGCAACGACGGATCAAATAAAAAAAGCCTATCGCCGCACAGCCATAAAATATCATCCTGATCGCAACCCTAATAATAAAGAAGCCGAAGAAAAATTCAAACAGGCAGCTGAGGCCTATGAAGTATTAAGTGATCCTGAGAAGCGTGCAAAATATGACCAGTTTGGAAAAGCAGGTGTTGACGGGAGTACTGGAGGATTTGGGGGATTCGATGCTAGCGGCATGGATCTCAATGATATCATTCGCAACTTCGCACAAAATTTTGGTTTTGGCGGCTTCAGTGGTTCATTTGACGATGCAAGCAGCACTGATCCACGTAAATACCAAGGCAGCGATTTGAGAGTTAAAGCAAAGCTCACGTTGCAAGAAATGGCACAAGGCGTCACAAAGAAATATAAGGTTCAAAAAGATATAACTTGCCCCGAATGCCACGGAAGCGGATGTGAAAAGGATTATAAGCCAGAAAATTGTACTACTTGTCAAGGACGTGGCTATGTACTACACACACGGCAGTCTTTTTTTGGCATGACTCAAGTACAGGAACCTTGCCCAACATGTCATGGAGAAGGCACAGTTATAAAAAAGCCTTGTAGTCATTGTCATGGTGAAGGAATTGTCAAAGGCGAAGAGATTGTAGAAGTAAAGATTCCTGCAGGTGTCGTTGAAGGTATGATTGTTAATGCTCATGGCAAAGGCAATGCAGGCAAGCATAATGGCATTCCTGGTAATATTCAAGTAGTCATTGAAGAGATACCCCACCCTGAACTAATTCGTGATGGACAGGATTTAATATATAATTTATTACTAACTATCCCTCAAGCTGTCCTAGGAGATTCCGTTGAAATCCCAACCATTGATGGGAAGGCTAAAATAAATATTAAAGCGGGCACACAACCTGGGACAACGCTTCGCCTCCGTGGCAAGGGGCTACCAGCAATTAAGGGATATGGTTATGGAACTGGAGATATTATTGTCAATGTCAGTATATATATTCCTGAAACCTTATCAAAGACAGAGAAAAGAATTTTTGAAGATCTAAAAGATAGCGAGAATATCCAAAGCTCTCCATCTATTAAAGATAAGATTTTCAAAGCTTTCAAAAATTATTTTAAAGCTTAACTATAATAGCTCCTTTCAGCTGAAAGGAGCTTTTTCGATATGAACTACTCGGAAACTATTCATTATTTATTTAATGTAACACCTCTATTCCAAAATCTTGGAGCAGGGGCTTACAAACCTGGACTGCGAACAACGGAGACTCTTGATGAGCATTTTGAACATCCACACCATAGATTTCGCAGCATTCACGTAGCAGGAACAAATGGGAAAGGGAGTTGTAGCCATACCATAGCTGCTATACTTCAAGCTGCGGGTTATAAAGTTGGTTTGTTTACCTCTCCGCATCTACTAGATTTTCGTGAACGAATCCGCATCAATGGAATAATGATTCCAGAACAATATGTAATTGATTTTGTGGAAAAAGAAAAGAGTTTTTTCGAGCCTCTCCATCCGTCGTTCTTTGAAATTACAACAGCTATGGCCTTCAAGTATTTTGCAGAAGAACTTGTGGATGTAGCTGTTATTGAAGTTGGATTGGGAGGACGCTTGGATTGCACTAATATCATTAAGCCAGAACTCTCTATCATAACTAATATAAGTTTTGATCACCAACAGTTCTTAGGCAATACACTTACAGAAATTGCAGGAGAAAAAGCAGGTATCATAAAAAGAGATATACCTGTTATTATTGGAGAGACAGTACCAGAAACTCGGCTTGTTTTTAAAGAAAAGGCTAAAACAGTAGATACAAGGATTATCTTTGCAGAAGATGCCCCTATTGTTCTGAAATCTTTTGTCAATGGAAAGAACTTTAGAGTCTATAACACAACCATCTACGGAGAGATTTATGGAGCACTAACAGGAGATTGCCAAGATAAAAATACAAACACAATTCTTACCGCGATTACTCATTTAGACTGTTTCAAGATTCCACTACAAGCAATTTTAAGAGGCTTTGCAGAAGTTTGCGAAACGACGGGACTCATGGGACGCTGGCAATATATACAAAAAAATCCCACAGTTGTTTGTGATACAGGTCATAATATGGGAGGATGGAAATACTTGGGAGAACGATTGACTAAAATCAGCCAAGAGCAACCTCTCAAAATTGTCTTCGGTATGGCCAACGATAAAGACATTGATGGAGTTTTAGAGATTCTTCCTAAAACCGCGCAATACTATTGGGCTCACGCTAGTGTTGATAGAGCACTTACTGAATCACAGCTTGAAGGAATTGCAGCAAAATATGCACTACGAGGAAAAAAATTCACAACAGTAGAAGCGGCATATAAACAAGCACTTCTAGAGGCTTCAGCAAATGATTTCATTTTTGTAGGAGGCAGCAACTTTGTTGTATCAGATCTTTTATCTTATCTTAATCGCCTAGAAGCATAGGAATGCCACAAAATACGATACGATCGTGCTAACATCTGTTTAGACAAGAATCACCAATTATGTCAGCAGAAGTTAGCACATTCTTTTATATATTTGTTAAAATACTATAAGCCATGAAAAACTAAAGAGAAAACCACGTGGTTATTATTAGTTTCTACAGTATCTTTGCATTTGTAAAATCTATATTCAGATACAACTGAGTAAAAGAATAATAAACAACTCGGACTACTTGAAACAATAAAACATCATAGATAAAAAGAATTATGAGAAGATTTGTCTATTTAGCACTCGGTATCATCCTATTTGCCGGTTGCAGCAAGAAACAACAAGGTTTGCCAGACGCAGACAACAGTTATGCAGTAGAAACTGTCAATTCGTCTAGTGCAGACTTAAACACAACTTATCCTGCTACAATAAGGGGTATTCAAGATGTTGAAATTCGTCCAAAAATCTCGGGTAATATAACTCAGATCTATGTAGCTGAAGGACAGACTGTCCATCGCGGACAAATATTATTCACCATTGATAGCGAACAGTATGCTGCAGCCGTAAGAGCTGCGGAGGCTCAAATCAAAGTATGCCAAGCAAATATTGCCACCCAACGGCTGACAGTTGCCAATCAACGCCTACTTCATTCTAAACAGATTATAAGTGATTATGCTATGAAGTCGGCAGAGAATCAATTACAAGCACTACAGGCTCAACTAGCGAGTGCACAAGCACAATTATCCAGTGCACGCGATAACCTTAAATGGTGTACTGTCAGCAGTCCTGCTGATGGTGTCATCGGTCTTCTTCCTTATAAAGTTGGTACACTTGTTGGTCCATCTATGGCTGAAGCATTTACAACTGTCAGCAATATAGAGCGTGTCCACATTTATTTTTCAATGACGGAAAAACAACTTTTAGCTATGGCTCGCACTGGCAATGGAGGAGTGAAAGCTGCAATCAAAAACATGCCAAATGTTCGATTAAAGTTAGCAGATGGGACTATGTATGATGAATATGGAACTATTGATGCCGTTAGTGGAATAATCAACCAATCAACAGGTGCCGTACAGATGCGCGCAACATTCTCAAATAGTCGTCATTTACTCCACAGTGGAGGAACCGGTAATATCCTTTTGCCCACTATTGTAAGCAATACAATAAAAGTACCTCAGGCAGCAGTCACAGAGATTCAAGATAAAAAATTTGTTTACATTGTTGGTGCCAAGAATAAAGTCAAAAGCACTGAAATTACTGTTGAGGAACAGAACGATGGTACATACTATTATGTAACAAGTGGATTAAAAGCGGGTGATCGCATTGTTATAGAAGGTGTTCAGAACCTAAAGAATGATATGGAGATCAAGCCTATCACTCCTCAGCAAGCAGCAGAAAAAAGAGCACAAGCTGCAAAAGATGTAAAAGAGGGGAAACTCCCGTTTTAACACTTAAAGTATTGATATCATGTCGTTAGATAGATTTATAAATCGGCCTGTACTGTCTACCGTTATTTCGATTTTCATTGTAATTCTCGGTATCATCAGTATCACATCACTGCCCATTACGCAGTATCCAGAAATTGCACCCCCAACTGTTTCGGTAGCAACCTCATACACTGGTGCAAATGCTCAGTCTGTACTCAACTCTGTGATCATGCCTTTGGAAGAACAGATCAATGGTGTAGAGAATATGGACTATATGACATCCACCGCAACAAATACTGGCCAGGCAAATATTTCCATCACGTTCAAACAAGGGACTGATGCGGATATGGCTGCCATCAACGTACAGAACCGTGTAAGCATGGCGCAAGGTCTTCTTCCAGCGGAAGTAACACGTGTAGGTGTCATCACTCAAAAGCGTCAGAATTCTAAGCTAGTGGTTTTCTCCCTCGTTGACATGGAAGATAAATACTCGCAAGAATTCCTCGACAACTATGCAAAAATTAATGTTGTCCCGCAGATACAGCGTATTAAAGGAGTGGGTGAAGCCATGGTCATAGGTTCTGACTATTCGATGCGTATATGGCTAGATCCAGCTAAAATGGCGGAATATCACCTGATGCCTTCTGATGTCACAGCAGCCTTAGCCACTCAAAATATTGAGGCAGCTCCTGGTACTCTCGGTGAACGCGAAAATCAAACATATCAATACACTCTTACATGGAAAGGACGCCTCTCTACTGAAACAGAATTTGGTGATATTGTTATCAAGGCATTGCCAGAGGGGGAAGTTCTGCGCTTGAAAGATGTTGCAAAAATTGAATTAGGTAGCAGTAGTTACAGCTTTGGTGGCAAGGTAAATGGGCATAAAGCCGTCCCATGTATTGTCTTCCAGCTTTCAGGAACAAATGCTACTGAAACAGTAAGCAATATCACGAAATTCCTTGATGCCCAATCTGCATCCCTTCCCAACGGAATGGAGTTTGTGCAAGCACAAAATGTAAACGACTTCCTTTTTGCATCAGTAGAGGAAGTTATCAAGACTTTGCTTGAAGCTTTTATCCTAGTATTCTTAGTCGTCTATATTTTCTTGCAAGATATGCGTTCTACGCTCATCCCTGCCATTGCAATCCCCGTCAGTTTGATTGGCGCATTCTTCGGTATGAGTCTCTTAGGATTTTCTATCAACCTACTCACACTGAATGCTCTTGTCTTGGCCATTGCGATTGTGGTAGATGATGCGATCATTGTAGTAGAAGGTGTTCACGCAAAGTTAGACCAGGGCTACTCTTCAACAAAGAAGGCCTCCATTGATGCCATGCGCGAACTGGGCGGTGCTCTTGTCAGCATCACGCTCATCATGATGGCAGTATTTATTCCAGTAAGCTTTATCAGTGGAACGTCCGGAATCTTCTATCGCCAATTTGGTCTGACAATGGCTATCTCCATATTCTTCTCTGCCTTAAATGCTCTTACGCTATCACCTGCCTTGTGCGCAATCTTCTTAAAAGCACACGACAAGGATGGAAAAGAGAGGAAGATGAGTTTCGTTGATAAATTCCATACAGCATTTAATACATCTTACGAACGCATCCTTGGAAAATATAAGAATTCGGTTGTTAAGATATGTCGCCGTCCAATTATTGCTATTTCAGCTGTAATTATTGGTATTGCTGGACTTATGTTCCTCATGAAAGTCACCCCAGATGATATGATACCTTCTGAGGATACCGGCACCATCGTGGGGGCTATATCTCTCCCCCCTGGAACTTCGCAGGATCGCACAGACAAAATCTTAGCCCAAGTTGACAGTATTGTTGCTACATGTCCAGCAGTCCAGAGTCATACGCTTATTTCTGGGTATGGTATGACCGGTGGACAAGGTGCAAGTTATGGCTCAATTATTATTAAACTTAAACCATGGTCGGAACGTTCAATGAAGGAAAATTCACAAATTTTGGCCATCCAGTTTTTACTTCGCTCACGCGATGTTATCAAGGATGCTCAAGTACTTTTCTTCCAACCGCCTATGATTATGGGTTATGGTACCACAAATGGTTTTACCTTCTCTCTCCAAGACCGAACAGGTGGTGATTTAAATAAATTCTTCAAGGTAACTCAAGATTTTATTGCAAAGTTGCAGGAACGCCCCGAAATTCAACAGGCACAGACGACCTTTAGTCCTAATTTCCCTCAATACCTTATTGATATAGATCCTGCACAATGTCTGAAAGCCGGTTTAACGCCAAGCGATATTCTCACAACTCTGCAAGGGTATATTGGTGGCCTTTACTCCTCCAACTTCAACCGCTTCGGTAAATTGTACCGTGTTATGATACAAGCAGAAGGAGACAAGCGAGTTAATACGGAAAGCCTGAAAAATATCATGGTTCGCAATGGTAGTGTAATGGCTCCTATCACGCAATTCATGTCTATTAAACGTGTTTACGGCCCCGATAATATCAACCGTTTTAACATGTACACATCCATTTCTGTGAATGGTTCACCTGCGAGTGGGTACACTTCTGGACAAGCAATGAAAGCCATTGAAGAAACAGCAGCTCAGAATCTTCCAGCAGGCTACAGCTACGAATTTTCTGGTATGACCCGTGAGCAGAACAGTCAGTCAAATACAACAATCTATGTATTCGCCCTCTGTTTGCTATTCATTTATCTCCTCCTTGCTGCACAGTACGAAAGCTATATTCTCCCATGGTCAGTACTGCTTTCTGTGCCCTTCGGTCTTGCAGGTTCGTTCCTTTTCTTGTGGATGATGGGGGGTATAAATCAGATTCTACCAATATTCGATAATGCATCTAACAACATATACGTACAGATTGCGTTGATCATGTTGATGGGACTTTTAGCAAAAAATGCAATTCTCATTGTAGAGTTTGCCCTCGAACGCCGAAAGATGGGTATGAGCATCACCTGGGCTGCAGTTCTCGGTGCTGGTGCACGTTTACGCCCCATCTTGATGACCTCCTTAGCTATGATTGTCGGACTCTTACCTTTGATGTTCAATTTTGGTGTTGGTGCCCACGGAAATAGATCT
This sequence comes from Alloprevotella sp., assembly GCF_057240785.1. Taxonomy (NCBI): domain Bacteria; kingdom Pseudomonadati; phylum Bacteroidota; class Bacteroidia; order Bacteroidales; family Prevotellaceae; genus Alloprevotella; species Alloprevotella sp. The sequence goes on from NZ_DBHHRH010000032.1 coordinate 47,873, forward strand.
CTTGGTACAACTGCCGTTGGAGGTATGCTAGTAGGCGTTATTTGCCAAATCTTCTTCGTTCCGTCCTTATTTGTCATATTCCAATCCATTCAAGAACGCTTCAAGCCAATGATTTGGGAAGATATTGACAATAGTGATGCAGAAGCAGACATTGAGCAGTACAAAAAAAAATAATTTATATGAAGCCAGTTGGAATACACTCCCAACTGAGCTTCTTTCCAAGACAAAAATTATGAAGAATTTTCTTTTTATAATCATAGCAAGTGCTACCCTATCGTCTTGCGGCCTCTATAAAAACTACGAACGTCCAGCAGATATAAAAATACCCAATAATATCTATAGAGATTCTACTAAGCTGGAGAACATTATAGATGCCGATACGACAAACTTTGGTAATATGCCATGGCGTGAAGTTTTTGTCGATGCGCGTCTTCAAAACCTCATAGAGAAAGCTCTTGCTAATAACACAAATTTGCAGCAGGCTGACTTAACAATTCGTCAAGCTGAAGCGGGATTAAAGATTAGTAGGTTGGCCTTCCTTCCTAGTGTAAGTTTATCCCCGCAAGGAACAATTACTAGTTGGGACTTTAGTAAGGCAACAAAGACCTACAGCATTCCTGTACAAGCCAGCTGGCAAATTGATGCCTTTGGTACATTGCGCAATGCAAAGAAACAAAGCGAAATGAGTTTGATGCAAACACGTGCTGCCAAACAGGCCACACGCACCTCTATTATTGCATCTGTAGCCAATCTCTATTACACTCTTGAGATGCTCGACGCTCAACTTGCAACAACCAAGGCTACGGCGAAACTTTGGGATAAGAATGTTTCTGCAATGGAAACGATGTTTAAGGCTGGACTCACTAATAGCTCTGCCGTATCACAAGCAAAAGCCAATCGACTTTCTATTCTTACAACTATTCCTGCAATGCAAGCAAGCATTCAGAAAGCAGAGAATTCTCTTTGTGCGCTCCTCCATGAGGCTCCTCACTCCATAGAGCGTGGATCATTGGAAGATGTCAAACTCCCCTCTTCGCTTTCAGCAGGTGTTCCTATGCAGCTACTCTCCAATAGACCAGATGTGAGAAGTGCAGAACTCCAAATGGCCTATGCCTTCTATGGAGTTCTTGGTGCACGCGGTGCTTTCTATCCGAAAATCACCCTTTCCGGTGCAGCATCTTGGACAAATAGTGGAGGCTTAGGAGTTGTGAATCCGGGAAAAATACTAGCATCTGCTGTAGGCTCGCTTGTTCAGCCGCTCTTTGCACAAGGAAAACTTCGTGCTAATCTTGACATTGCTAAAGCGCAACAAGAAAGTGCAACACTTAGTTTTGAGCAAAAACTTCTTGATGCAGGAAACGAAGTGAACGAAGCTATCGACAACTATAATGCTGCAAAACTCCGCATTGACGGCAATAAGGAATTGGTAAAAGAACTCACAAAGAGTGTTGAAACCACTGATTTCATTTTCAAGAATGACAATTCTGTTTCGTATCTTGAAACACTTACCGCTCAACAAAGCCTTCTTCAAGCTCAACTGAATCTCATTAGTGCAAAACTTGATAAAGTCCAAGCCGTCATCAGCCTCTATCAAGCACTCGGTGGTGGCCGCGACTAAACCTTTATTTAACCTTTAAGTTATGGCAAATCAAATTAGTCCATTAGCCTCCATTGCCACTTCGGCACAACTGGGTGAGAACATTAAGGTAGGACCTTTCTCAGTAATTGGTGAGAATGTCGTCATTGGTAACAACTGCGATATTCATTCCCATGTGTCAATCCTTCCAGGAACAACCATTGGTTCTGGTAACCGCTTCTTTGAAAATACTGTAATAGGAGCAGAACCACAGAGTTTTCGTTACAAGGAGGGAGATAGTCGCCTAGTTATTGGTAACGGCAATACCATTCGCGAAAATGTAGTAATAGCTGGATCTCTAAATGCAGACCATGCTACGACCATTGGTGACGAAAACTTCATTATGGATGGTGTGCATATCTGTCATGATGTGCAAATAGCCAACCACTGCGTTGTAGGCATTCATTCTCAGATTTCTGGAGATTGCTTGATAGAGGACAATGTCATTCTCTCATCGGCAGTTATCTTGCAACATAAAGTTCGTGTAGGTCGCTACACTCTAGTACAAAATGGCTGCCGTACAAGAAAGGATATCCCTCCCTATATTATTCTTGGCGGAAATCCTGCTACATACCATGGAGTGAATGCTGAAATACTCTCCCAATATGCAGGCGTCAGTGAAAAAATTCTTCGCCATATTTCCAACACATATCGCCTTATATATATGGGCAACTTCTCTCTTGAAGATGCCCTCATCCGTATTGGGCAGCAGATTCCACAGAGCGAAGAAATTGACAATATAGTTAATTTCATCAAAGCTTCAGAACAAGGCATTGTGAGGAGAATGAAAGAAGAACAATAATACAAACAACATAAAAAGACACGGAAAATAAGGTATTTTCCGTGTCTTTCATTTATTGCTCTTCAAAGCCCAAAAAACAGTACTATTACAGCATGTAAAAAACACAAATGTGGTAATCCTAATTCGGTTTAAGGATTTTTTGAGGTGTTAATAGTGCACAGTTCCTTCTTTTGATCTTTATTCTCAACCGAAAGAAAAGTGTTTCATAAAAAGTTTTTAGAACAGAGTCAACTGTTTTACTTTCTCTATTTCTCTCACCTCAAACTCCATATTGATGAAAAGTTGGGTGTCTGTAGAATCAATAAAACCCCAATTCGGTTTAAGCAACGCTCTTTCATGAGTTTCTTAAAACCGAATTGGGGTTATCAGCCAATATCCTTATAGTGTCAGCAGGTTTCCTTATTACATTTTTAGAGAAGATAAAAGATTATAAAACAATCAGGTAAAGCTCTTTTTATAAAGTATAATATATGCAATAAAGAAACAGTTAAGAAAACAGGTCTTACAAGAAAAATCCGCAACATCTATAATAGGTATTGCGGATATGAAAATTCCTGTTTATCAGTAGTTTTATTTCTTTGCTTGTTCACGCAAAATCTTCTCGATATAAATTTTCATAATTTCCACTGCACGAACATTTTCTCCTCCTTGAGGAATGATGAGATGAGCAAACTCTTTAGTCGGCTCAATAAACTCGCGGTGCATAGGTTTGAGCACTTTTAAATAGCGATCCATCACGACTCTAGCTGTTCTTCCACGCTCAACAACATCACGTTCTATAACTCGAATAAGGCGTTCGTCGGAATCTGCATCAACATATATACGCAAATCCATCATGTCGCGCATCTCTTTACGATATAAAGCCATGATACCTTCTATAATAATAACATTGGTCGGCTCTACGTGTATAGTTTCAGGCAAACGATCACAAATAGGAACACTGTAAGTAGGTTGTTCTATTGCTCTCCCCTCCTTCAATTCTTTGATTTGTTGCTCTAATAAATCCCAATCAAAAGCATCGGGATGATCATAATTCATTTTGCGCAATTCAGAAAGAGCTACACCTTCTGGAGCACGTTTATAATAAGAATCTTGTGGAATTATGGATACTTGATTAGCTGGTAGTTGCTCTATGATCTTACGCACTACCGTTGTTTTCCCAGAACCAGTTCCACCTGCAATACCTATAACAATCATCGTAAAGATTTATTTGCTTTGTTTTCTTTATTTACGCCTATTTTAAACAGGTTAATGCAAATATAGACTAAAAATAAGGAAAAACAAAGCATCTAGAGATTCCGACTAAAGAAAGGCAAGGAAAGCTATGAGTAAAAAAGTTAGAGCGTGGCCTAAAACAATCACGCGAATATCTGCCTCAGAATAACCTGTAAGAGTTCTTACGGCACGAATTCTTCCGAAATGTGGTGAATTGACACGTTTGTGCAACCGCAAGAAAAGTAAATACATCAAACTGCCCAAAAGAAGTTCACCAATAAATTCACTTCCCCATTCCAATGGACTTACTATCGATAAATACAGCCGAGTCCAACTATTTAGAATACTCCATGCAACGAGGCACAGCGTTAAATTGCGATGGCGCACAAGGAGAGCGAGGAAGATGCCCATAGCAGGCGCAGCTGGAATAAGACTTGCTAAAATTCCTACTCCTTCTCTATGATAGTTTAACGCAAGGATAACCATATCCTTTGAAAGAGTATCGGGGGAAAAATAACTTTGAAGTATGTATATTCCTTGATTAGCCAACACTACTGTAGAAAACAAGAACAAAAAGATCCACAACAATTCTTGCAAATTATTATTACGTATCAACACATACATGAAGAGCAGCATCAATGGGAGCCACAATGCAGGATACGACAATACAGAAGCTAAACTATCGAGGAAAAGAGAATGATATTGCATAGGATTTTATAGAATATTTCCTATTCAGACTTTTTCCAAAGAAGTCTGTTCCAACCAACCACTTGTCCCATCTGGCAAAATGACTTGTAGCCACATTCCGCTTTCTGAAGATACCTCCACTGTTACTCCTGCATGTAAGGTTCTCATCTTACGAGCAGAAGTTACCGCACCATCAAAAAGTTCACAATCTTTCATCACAACCCCCAACTGCTTATTATAGTATTGATAACGAAGTTGATAAGCAAAGGTAAGGCTAACCAAACTTAGTATCGCAACCAAGATAAGGGAAAAGAGAACCGCTTTTTGCATCCAAACACTCTGCACAAAACGAAAGAGAGCTAAAAAGACAAAAGTAATAAACAGAAAAGAAAGTCCGACAAAAGCCCAAGTATCAGGATTTAAAGATGTTCTGAGCTTTCTAATCAGAGGGAAAAAGAACATTTCAGAGGGAGCATCAAACTTATCTGGTAATTGAATCTGACTCAGTTCCAAACTATGGCGTATATCATCATTAGCTGGTTCTAAACGCAAAGCGCGTTGGTAATTAAGAATAGCATATGGCAAATTATCTTGTCGATAATAGGCATTACCTAAATTATTGTACTCGGCCACATTAGGACTTTTCTTCAAATCTACTTCATAAATGCGCGTTGCTTCCACATAATTCTTTGCAGCATAAAGACTGTCGGCCATGTGCTTTTGTGCCATCGCGGCCACAAAACCTAACAACCAAAAAGACAATATATATAAATGTGTCTTCATAAGCTTCTTATCTTTTCTTTTTTTCCATTTTACTTAACACATCAAAAGCCTTAGTTAATAGCTCTTGATTAAACAGTTCTCCAGAGGGAGCGAAGCGAGCGTATTCGCATTCTGAAACAACACCAACAAACTCTTCAACGACTGCCTCATCGAGCCCAGCCTTGTGAAGATGTAACTGAAGAGAGTCCTTGCTAAAATCGCTCATCGCTATATGGAACTTAGAATCTACATATTCTTGCAGTATCCGAGACAACTCTTCATAAAAAGCTGGATTATCTATAGTTTGAAGCTTTTTATCTAAGGCTTTCAGACGTTGATTGGCCACTCGACCTGCTTTATCACGTCTACGCCCTGAAATATCATGAATTTGAGATATATACTGAGCTGCAAACTTATTCCCTATAATGCCTAACAATAAAATCAACAACAAAGAGATATAGAAAGCCCAACTTCCAATCCAAAAAGGATGATTTAAATCGCGAGTAGAAACAGGTCCCGTAATTATAGGGTTTATATCGCTTTTTCTAAGAGCCATTTCCTCCTGAACATCTTCTCTGGAGCGCACACCTTTTTCAACATTCAAATTGAGCGCATCAAGATGTAATGTCTCATAATGTTGAGTCTCAGGATTAAAGACTCGCATATCAACAGCTGGAATTTCGTATTTTCCTACATTGTGAGGAACAAACGTATAATCATAATAAACCTCCCCCGTCGTTCCCGAGGATGTTACTTTCGTATTATAAGTGGTTTTGGGAGCATACGAATCAAAGTCTTTGGGAAAAACTAGAACAGGTGCTGGAATCAGTTTCAAATTTCCAGTTCCACGAAGCGTTAAGCGGTAATTTATCACATCGTTAGATCGTGGTACTTTTGTTTGTAAATTACTCGTGAGTTTAAACTGACCAACGCCCCCACAAAAATTTGTAGGTTTAGGTTCAGGTAGAGGAATAACGTCTATATTCGTTTCAGGAACTTGACGATTTACTTTTACACCTATCACACCATTATTGAAGAAGGCATCAAAAGGATCAGAATACTGCTCTTGCTGTGCTACTACACATTCAAAAGAAAGACTAGGTATGGACACTTTCCCCGTTTTTTGTGGAAAGATAACATTCTGATAAATCACACCAGTCCGATATAACTTTCCACCTACAGATTCATTACTTATTTGTATGCTTTTAACAGGAATCTCTTGAGAGACTAGACCTTTAAAGTCTGGTTTGCGTGTTAGCATAACATTACTGAGTCCTACACCTGGTCGGCAATGAATCTTATAAGTTAATAAAATTGCCTCTTGTTCAAACACACGCTTACGATTTGGCGTAACGGTTATAAACAAGTCTTTATTAGTTACTGCTGAACCTACTTTTTGCACAGAATTTTGATTAACGGAAGAATGCTGGAATTGGGAGGACGAATTTGCCGCACTCGCTGCACCTTTCACTCGAATAACAGAAGGACTAGAATGAAGTATATGACCATTCAATGTTACTGAAGCAGCACCTATTTTAAACGTTCCATTCTTGCGTGGAGATAACAAATAGGTATATGTTGTAGAAGAAGAGGATGTTGTGCGTCCATTTATCATTTGAATACTATTGGATGTAGACACATTAGGTCCTGCAAGAACATCAAAATCAGGAAAGGACGGACCACGGAAATCTTTTGCATCAGAACTTCCTACTATAAATCGTACATAAAAAAAGTCTTCACTCCTATCAACCACTGATGGAGCCTTAATAACCAAGGATTGAGAAGACATCACAGTAGGTAGAAGTAACGAAAAAATAGCAAAGAAAATATACCTAATCATTCTTTTCACAATTTTGCATACAAAAGTAGTGCTTGCTAAGCAGATAAACAAATATCTCACCGATAGCAAAGAAATCGAGAAGATTAAAAAAGTAGTTTTATAAAGAGCAAACTCATCCATAGAGCTTAAAAAGCTATGTCATCTACAACAGATGGCATAGCTTTAATTACTATGTTCAATAAAGTCTAACAAATATTAGCTTTATCGCTTACTTACTTCAAAACAACAGTGATGTCCTTGCCTTCTTCTGTTACTACGATTTTGTCTTCACGAAGTAACCAGCCCAAACCTAAATAGAGGTCTTTGTCGGCACGCACTTTTATTGCTTTCTTCAAATCTTTGCCTGAAAGCTCTCCATTTGCATTAAGAGCTTCCCAAATCTTTCCAGCTAATGCGCCTGCTTTTTCTTGAAACATAAACTTGAATTTAATAAAATTAACGGAGATATTTTATTTCCTTTGCGACAAAGATAATCTTTTCTAAATGTAATGTTTACATCCTTAGCACTTTACCATGAGATATTGCATTCTTTCTGTAAAATAATTCATTTATTCCATTGTGATTTACTATTTTTGTAATCTGTATTTAGCAAGTATTCCTCAATAAAATGTTCTCTATCCTTATTCCTACATTTGAATACGATTGTTCTAAGTTAATTGATGACTTAAACACACAATGCCAAGAGTTACACAAAGAGCAGCCAACAGATTTTATGTATGAAATTATTGTGAGTGATGACTGCTCCACTAAAGAACATTATAGAACTTTGAGTGAAAAGTTAGAAGGCATATCTTCGTGTACGCTTATTCATCAAGAGAAAAATACGGGAAGAGCACGTAATCGTAACATTCTAGTTGGAATGGCTCAGTACAAATGGGTAATTCTAATAGACGACGATGCAGAAGTTTGCACTCCGGACTTTATCCGCACCTATTGGACACATCGGCACGAAGCTGATGTGGTTTGCGGTTCACTAAAAAATCCGCAAACTCCCCCACAAAGAGAGCATGAACTACGTTATGTGTATGAACATCATGCGCAGAAACATCGTTCGGTGCAATACAAAAACAACCATCCTTATGATGCCTTTACAACCTTCAATGCTTTGTTCAAAAAGGACATTTTTGAGAGAATTCATTTCGATGAGCGTTGCAAGGAATATGGATATGAAGATGCCCTTCTTGGTATCACCTTGGAAAAAGAAGAATGTAGTATTCTCCACATTGACAATCCACTCATTCATGCAGGAATAGATTGCAATTCAGATTTTCTAAAAAAGACAGAAGCTTCACTAAGAACACTAAAACATTTAGGTTTTCCTATGCAATTACGGGCTGGAACTTCAATATATTATTCAATCTTTGAAAGATTCCATGCGGCATGGCTCTTACGCCTTTTATTCCGACTACTTAATAAAAAAATAAGAAGGAATCTTTTGAGCTCTCACCCAAAAGTATTCCTTCTCAATACATATAAACTACTTTATTATTCTCAACTCTAGAATGGTACCTCATTAGGAGCTGGTGGCATATCGTCAAATCCTTGTTGAACAGATTGGTTCATCTTCGAAGAAATGATATTTGCATCTTCACCTGGCAAAGGTACAACCTGATCGTCTTCAGGATTCTCAAAGCGCACATATTTTCCTTTGAAGCGCAGTGTCACATCCCCCACCGAACCATTACGATGCTTTGCGATAATGATTTGTGCCATACCCTTGAGGTTGCGACCATGCTCATCTGCAAAGATATGGTAGTATTCTGGACGGTGGATAAAGAGCACCATATCGGCATCTTGCTCTATGGCTCCCGACTCACGCAAATCACTTAACTGAGGGCGTTTTCCCTCAATTCCTTCACGGCCTTCAACGCCACGATTCAACTGACTCAAAGCTATAATAGGAATATTCAACTCTTTAGCCAGACCCTTCAACGAACGGCTAATAGTACTCACCTCTTCTTGTCGAGAATTATAAGACATGCCACTTGCATTCATCAACTGCAAGTAGTCAATCATAATCATCTTTATACCATGTTCTCTCACCAAGCGGCGCGCCTTTGTTCGAAGTTCAAAAACCGAGAGGTTGGGCGTATCGTCGATATACAATTCCGCACCATCCATCAAGCGTATCTTAGAGTCCAGCTGTGGCCATTCGTATTCTTTCAACTGCCCATTACGAATTTCTTCACTAGGTATCTCACAAACATTAGCTATAAGACGATTTACAAGCTGAACGTTGGACATTTCCAATGAAAAGAAAGCCATAGGAATTTTCTGGTCTATGGCAATATTACGGGCCATACTCAAGGCAAAAGCTGTCTTACCCATCGCTGGACGTGCTGCTAAGATAATCAAGTCTGTCCTTTGCCAACCGGCAGTCATTCTATCTAGTTCATGATAGCCAGAAGGAATTCCGCTCAAACCGTCTTTTCGTGCTGCCGCGGCTTTCAGTTGTTCTATTGCATCTCTAATAACAGGCTCAATATTGGTATAATCCTTTTTGACATTGGATTGTGAGAGTTCAAAAAGTTTTCCCTCAGCCTCTTGCATCAAATCGTCAACATTGGTGGTTGCGTCAAAGGCCTTCGACTGTATCCCAGATGTGTAAGTAATTAGTTCACGCGCAAGAGCCTTTTGAGCAACAATTCGCGCGTGATACTCTATGTGCGCACTACTTGCCACCATACCACTCAACTGAGTGATATAGAAAGGTCCACCAATCTCCTCTAACTTGCCTTCCCTATTGAGTTCCTCTGTAACAGTAAGTATGTCAACGGGGCGTTCATCATGATAAAGCTGCTGAATGGCAGAATAAATCAATTGATGACGGTGTTCATAGAAAGATGTAGGACGAAGGATGTCAGAAACACGAAAAAAGGCTTCTTTCTCAATCATCAAGGCACCCAAGATAGCTTGTTCAAACTTAGGTTCTTGTGGTTGCAAACGACCAAGATCGTCTTGTATTGGCACGACAGTCTGAGCCTTTCGTGAACGACGAGTAGTATTTGTAATGGGCATAGTCTCTACTTATTTTTGGGATGCAAAAGTAACACTATTTCTACACTATGAGAGCTAAAGCAATGAAGAATATCACTGCCGCTCATAACAACCAATGTCTGGCGTATTACCTTGCAAGCGAGGATGTCCCAAACGATCTGTAGGATAATTATTGCTGATGCCATCATCTGCGTGCCCCACAGCTTGAGACAAGCTATCGAGCTGAAAAGTAAAAATCAATTTGTCGTAATTAAAGGTAGGAGTAAAATTTTTAGAATTAGAAAAATCTTTCGGATTATCGCCTTCCCAAAAGCAATTCAAGAAATGCTCATCAGCAACTTTCTCGGTATTCAATAAACAGTTTCTAAACAAATAATTAAAGGCGATACTACTCCCCTTTTCTTGTTGCTCACCCTGCACATCATCTTTATTTCGTCCTGTCACTATTGTATTGAAAACATTCAAAGCTGTCAAAGGTATGCCATAGCGACCATCATAATTCGAGAAGCGCAGAGCCACTCCGTCACCGCCCACTAAAGGATAGAACTGAGCTATCGTGCAATGAATAAACTGAACATCGCCACCTTTAACACTCACACAATCGCCACCTGCGTTGGTCAACTGACTATTAATAACGAATACTTTATTAGACTTTAGGGAAAGTCCATCACTAGCAACATTGTGAACTACACAACCATTCATTGTCAGTTTTGTTTGCAAGACATTTGAACTATCACAACGAATGCCGTATTGGCCACTATGAATGTCAGTGTACATCAAACTGTTGTCATAGCTTTCGGCTGCAAAAAAAACTCCCCCCCACTGGTTGGGAATGCGATCATAGGGGATACCGCTAAGCATATTTCCCAAACGGTCGCCACGTAGTACCACATTTTGTTGAGCACTACCCTCCGACTGTAATTTTCCTCGTACGATAAGACTTGCACCTGGATGGAAATAAAGTCGCGCACCTTGAAGTAATTTTAGAGTAGCTCCCTGTTCTACGACCAAACTATCAAAAATCTGATACGGACGATTTGCTGTAAAAGTTGTATCTGAAGATATGGTGATTCCTTTAAGGTGATAGACACCTTGTGCGTATGCTTGCAGCACTACATTCTGCACTCTTCCTCCTTCTGTTTGGAAAAATAGGCGATCCCTTACGATTGCAGGAGCATCCTCATCAATTTCTGGAGTATTGAGAAAGAAGAAAACAAACATACTATCTTTCTTCGCTATCTCAAAATCTGTTCCGACACCATTGGCTAGCATTTCGCCATCAATATTAACACGGAATGGAGAATTTGCTCCCTTCTCTAACCAAGCTCGAGTAAGACGGATGGATTTATTATTGGGATTATAGACCTTGAAAGTATCCGTTTGCGTAGGAAGTCCCGCCAATATTGTATCAAGCGAAAGAGTATCTCTATTGAAACGTAGAGAAGCCGTGTCAGAAACAATATATTGATCTTCATCTACGCAGCCAATGGCCACAAAAAGAAATACAAAAATGTAGAGTAACTTATTCATGATAGATAGAACGAAGAAACAGATTATTTATTACATACATAATCATATTTTTATCCTTTGAGAGAACATAAAAAAGCTAGCAATTCTCAAACCCTACTTCTTTCTGCTATTACCGAAATCTCTATATAGATAAATTATATAAAACAGAGAAAAAGAATGACAACAATCGCCCACAAAAAACATATTTGTTGTCAATTTTATTCTTATTTTATCACCCCAAGAATAGCCTAAAAATCAATTTCTCTACAACAGATCGAATATAACCTCCCAAAAACACCTCTAAAAATAGGATTATTTTCAATTTCTCAAGAGCAAATTTTATTTTCTAGTATAGGATTTTTATTTTGTAGTATAGGATTTTGAAATATAATAAGGAAAATTTCAATTACAATAAGGATGTCAGCCGACAGTTTTATTGTATTTTCGAACAGAATAAAGATAAAAATAGGCTTTATAATACTGAAATCGCTTCAACTTTGATAAAAAAGCACATAAAAAAGTGCGTGTATTCTTACCATCTTTCTTTTTTGAGGAAACTTTTTAAAAGAAGCTTCTCTATTCCCAAGAAATAGATTGTCAAATAAAACGACAACCTACAACACATTTCCTCCTCTCTTTTTTCAAAACAGAAAACGACTTTTAGAACACAACAAGAAATACATTGTCATAGTCGAGGAGAAAGAAAATATATAAAGCAGGTTTTTAGTGACTAGCTCAACTAAAAAACCTGCTTATATAAAGGGTTTACTTACCAGCTTCAGGGATTCGCTTCAAAAGTAAGCAAAGATGATCCCAAACCATAGGCACTGTAGGAATCAGCAAGCGTTCGTCAGGGCTATGCACACCGCGAAGAGTTGGACCAAAGCTTATCATGTCCATATGAGGGTACTTCACACTGAACAGGCCACACTCCAACCCAGCATGGATTCCTAATACTTGAGGTTCTTTGTTGAAGAGCTCTTTGTAAGTTTCAACTGCCATCTTCACAAGAATACTGCTAGGATTAGTTGTCCAACCAGGATAACCGTCACCAGTTTTGACGTTCTGTGCTCCTCCCAGCTCGAAAGCAGCACGGACCATGGCACTTATATTGCGACGATTGCTCTCAATACTTGAACGCTGACTTGTGATGACTACTACAGCAGGTTCTTTCTGAGATGCAGCAAAGAAAGCCAATTCAGGATTTGATGCAATTTGCTCAGGAGTCATTAAGCGAATGCTAGCAAGATTTGAGCTCGTTTCTACAAAATTGTCAATGGTTTGGCTCATTGCTAAAACGCCATTATGCACAGCGCGTAAGGACAGTAACATCTTACGAGTTTCAGCAGGAGCCTGAGCCATTTCGGCAGGAGCTTCAGAAATGAGAGTTGCCATTATAGACTTTTCCGTCTCAGAGAATTCATTTTTTATCTCATCCTGGAACACTGCTAAATCCTCTTGTAACTGTTTGCTGAAAGAAGAGGGAACTGCGCAAAGTGCTTCAGCCTCACGTGGGATGGCATTATGAAGGCCTCCAGCTTGAATATCTACAAGGCGGAGATCCGTTTTCTCCATTTCGTCGCAAAGGAAACGCAGCAACAATTTATTAGCATTGGCACGCTTCTTATTAATGTCATCACCTGAGTGACCACCCATCAATCCCTTAACTACAACACGGAACGTATCAAAGCCTGCAGGGAGAGATTCTTTAGTGAAGGGGAACGCCGCAATCGTATTGGCACCACCAGCACAACTCACAAAGATTTGTCCTTCGTCCTCAGAGTCAAGATTGATAAGGTAGTCGCCCTCCATAAAGTCGGACTTCATACCAAAAGCACCAGAAAGACCCGTTTCTTCATCGCGCGTAAAAATACACTGGATAGGACCATGCTCTATATCTGAGGATTGTAGTAGCGCCATTTCCATAGCAACGCCAATACCATCATCTGCACCCAGTGTGGTTCCTTTAGCTTTTAGCCATTCTCCATCAACATAAGTTTGAATAGCGTCTTTCTTAAAGTCGAAATCCACATCTGCATTTTTCTCACAAACCATATCCATATGGCTTTGCAGCACAACAGTTGCGCGGTTCTCATACCCAGGAGTGGCTGGCTTAAAGATAGAAACATTTCCTGTCTCATCTATTTTTGTTTTTAAGCCTAATTCCTTACCAAAATTCAAAAGGAACTCAGCCATTTTTTCTTCGTGCTTAGAAGGTCGAGGAACTCTATTTACCATCGCAAAGCAATCAAAGACTTCTCTCGGTTGTAAATCTTTATTTTCCATAAGTTGTTTTTATAAATTGAGTATAATGCAAATTTAGGAACAATTTCAAATGTTCAAGACTTCAGACAAAGAGAAATGATAAAAAAACATTAAATATTAGAGATTATAACACTTTTAGCGTAACTTTGCGCCCTAAATAAAAAGAATATCAGATGATAAAAACACTATTGATATTGATATTGATAGTAGCCGTTAGTTTCTTGCTTCTTGGTGTTAGATTATTACTCGGTAAGCAATTCATACACACACACATAGAAGGAAATAAAGCGATGAACGATCAAGGTATCACTTGCTATCGTGATATGGAAAAGAAAGAGCGTAGTCATAACCGATTCGCAGTGTCAGAGAAATCAAAATAATAACAGCAATGAAATATACAACTCTAATGTTGGCTGCGCTCACTTTAGTTGCAACCAGCTGTAACAACAAAAACAAAAGTACTCAGCCCAAAGAGAATGGACTGGCAAGAGTTTCTACTCAAGAAACAAAAGGAGGCAACATTGCCTATGTAGAATTGGATAGCTTTGCTACGAAATACCAATACTGCATCGATCAAACGGAAGCCCTAAAGCAAAAGCAAGCTTCCTACCAGCAGAAACTTCAGTCTGAAGAAAACGCACTTACAAATTTAGCCTCTACAGTTCAACGTAATGCACAGAAAGGTGTATACAAGAGCGAAGATGAATATAAGCGTGCAATGGCTAGCGGTCAGCAGAAACAACAAACGTATATGCAGCATCAACAGCAATACTCTGCAGAAATGGAAAAAGCTACGAATGCATACTACGAAGAATTCCACCGTCGCGTAAAAGATTACTTGAAAGAATATAACAAAGATGGTCGCTATGCTATGATTCTTACAAATAGTGCAGCAACTGTCAATGTTCTTTATGCTGAGCCTTCACTGAATATTACAGATGAAGTTATTGAAGGTCTTAACAAGCAATATAAGAAGTAATTAATAAAAGCCACGTTATCACATCCCGATAAGTGGGTATAAACAAAAAGGCGCACATTCTTCTTATGTGCGCCTTTTCTGTTTATGTATTCTCAATCTTTATGTAATAAATCTGGACGAAGTTTAAGCGTTCGTTCATAACTCTGCTGTATCTCCCATTCCTTAATCTTAGCATCATTACCACTCAATAGAATGTCAGGAACTTCCCAACCTTTATAGTTACTTGGGCGCGTGTAGACGGGAGCAGAGAGAAGATTGTCTTGAAAAGAATCGCTCAATGCACTTTGTTCGTCTGAGATACTCCCAGGGATGAGACGTACTACAGAATCTATAATTGCAGCTGCAGCTATCTCTCCACCTGTTAATACGTAATCTCCAATGGAAATTTCTCTTGTAATAAGGTGTTCGCGAATACGATGGTCTATACCCTTATAATGTCCGCATAATACTATGAGATTCTGATGAAGGCTAAGTTTATTAGCCATGGGCTGGTCAAAAGTTTCACCATCGGGCGTAGTAAAAATAACCTCATCGTAATCGCGTTCTTTTTTCAGCGCAGAAATACAATCATCAATAGGCTGACACTGCATTACCATGCCGGCAAATCCACCATAAGGATAATCATCTACACGGCGATGTTTATCCTTTGTATAATCACGCAAATCATGGATGCAAATCTCAGCTAAGCCTTTCTTCTGTGCGCGAGCTAAGATAGAAGTATTAACAAATCCCGTCAGCATCTCAGGCAATACCGTAATAATATCTATACGCATCTTCCTGTTCTTAATTATTTTACTTGCAAAAGTAGTTCTTTTTTCCTAGTTTTCCGTATTTTTGCCTTTGTTATGAGTGAAGAAGAAAGAATTGCTTTTCTCCGTAAGGAACTACATCGGCATAATTATTTATACTACGTCAAGAATTCTCCAGAAATTGGCGATGAGACGTTCGATCGCTTAATGCACGAACTTCAAGGATTAGAAGCTCGGCATCCAGACATGTTTGATATCAACTCCCCTACTCAACGCGTAGGCTCTGATTTAAACCATGATTTTAAGCAGGTGATTCATCGTTACCCTATGCTTTCTCTAGGAAACACCTACAATCGCGGAGAAGTAGCAGACTTTTATAACAGAGTAAGCACGAACCTCAATGGGGAGCCTTTTGAAATCTGTTGTGAACTAAAATTTGACGGACTTAGCATTTCTTTATGGTATGAAAAAGGGGAACTGATCCGAGCTGTTACTCGAGGGGATGGAATTCAAGGAGATGATGTCACTGACAACGTACGCACAATCCAAAGTATTCCACTTCGACTTCCCAATCATTTAAACTATCCCGAAGAATTTGAAATTAGGGGAGAAATTCTCATGCCTTGGAAGAGTTTTGAAGCACTTAATGAAGAGCGTGCAAAAAATGAAGAGCCACTTTTCGCTAATCCACGTAATGCTGCATCAGGAACACTTAAAAGTAAGAACTCTAAAACTGTAGCCAAGCGCAAGCTTGACGCCTACCTATATTATCTATTAGGCCCAGAAATTTCCCAAACAAGCCATTATGCCAATATGAAAATGGCTGCAGGATGGGGTTTTAAGGTATCAGAGCATACAAAACTAGTACATTCTTTGGAAGACATCTATGATTTTATAGACTATTGGGATATTGAACGCAAGAATCTCCCAGTAGCAACAGACGGTATAGTTCTAAAAGTAGACTCTCTAAAACAACAACAACAATTAGGCTTTACAGCTAAAACACCAAGATGGGCAATTGCCTATAAGTTTCGAGCAGAAAGAGAACGTACAAAACTCAAAGAAGTAACCTACCAAGTAGGTCGGACAGGAGCTGTAACTCCTGTGGCTATTATGGAACCTGTCCAATTAGCAGGAACTATAGTTAAAAGAGCTTCTCTTCATAACGCTGATATAATATCTAAACTTGATTTACACCTTGGCGACTATGTCTATGTAGAAAAAGCTGGCGAGATTATCCCTCAAATTGTTGATGTGGATAAATCTGCACGCACTTCAGACCTTGGACAAAAAGTCTATTTTGCAACCACCTGTCCCGAATGTGGTACGACACTAGTTCGCTATGAAGGTGAGGCCGCTCACTATTGTCCCAACGATACAGCTTGTCCTCCGCAACTAAAAGGTAAGATTGAGCATTATATAAGTCGCGATGCGATGAATATAGATTCGTTGGGACCGGAAACTATTGACGATTATTTTGAACGCGGCCTTATTAGGACTGTGGCAGATTTATATAAACTCACGATTACAGACCTAGCAGGAGCTGATAAAAGTCGACTTATTTCCGCACAAAAAATTGTTGGGGCTATTGAGAAAAGCAAACAACAACCTTTTGAGCGAGTACTCTTTGCTTTAGGCATTCGTTTTGTCGGGAAAGTAATTGCTCAAACTATTGCTCGTCACTTTGGTAATATTGAAACAATTGAATCTGCCACATTGGAGGATATGCTACAAGTAGAAGGTATAGGCCCTGTTATTGCTCAAAGTGTTGTTGCATGGTTTAAGGAGCCGCGCAACAAAGACATAGTAGAAGAACTCAGAAGACATGGAGTCCAAACGGCTATTGAGCAAATAGAATTGTTAGGCGAAGAACTTAAAGACAAATCTGTCGTAATTAGTGGGACGTTTAGCAAACATTCCAGGGAAGAATATAAAACAATCATCGAAAATCACGGCGGTAAAAACGCCAGCAGCATCTCAAAAAATACATCTTTCGTACTAATGGGAGAGAAAATGGGAATCAGTAAACGCCAGAAGGCAGAAACTCTTAATATACCACTAATTACAGAAGAAGAATTTTTAGAAATCATTGGAGAAAAGCCTTAAAGCGCGTTGTACATACCACAATTTACAAACATATAAATTCATTGAAAGAGTCATATTATGAGACATAATCCTTTCCGCGGCTTTGGCATTGCCGTAGCTACACCATTCGACAAAGAAGGCCATGTTGAGTTGAACACCCTTCGCACTTTAGTACGTGACCAGCTTGTAGCAGGTGCAGACTTCCTCTGCGTATTAGGAACAACTGCAGAGACACCGACTCTTAGTGATGCAGAAAAAATAGCTATTAGAGAAACACTAATAGAAACTGCCGGAAAAGATGTGCCTCTTCTCCTTGGATGTGGTAGCAATAATACTTCAGACGTCTGCCACTTCCTAAAAACGGAAGATCTTTCTGGATTTGATGGTATTCTTGTTGTCTGCCCATTCTATAATAAACCAACACAAGAAGGACTGTATCAGCATTTCAAAGCTATAAGTGAAGCAAGCCCACTTCCCATTGTTCTTTACAATGTTCCAGGTAGAACTGGAGTTAATCTTACTGCGCAAACAACACTTCGCATTGCACAAGATTGTAAAAATGTTGTGGCCATAAAAGAAGCAAGCGGAAAGATTGAACAAATTGAAGATATCGTTGACAATGCACCAGAAGGATTTGATGTAATAAGTGGAGATGATTCTATAACATTCGAGCTAATGACTATTGGAGCAAAAGGTGTCATCTCTGTTATAGGCAATGCCTACCCCCAAGACTTTGGCAATATGATTCATTACGCACAAAAAGAAGAATATACAGAAGCTCTAAAACTCCACCGTAGTTTCAATGGACTTTATAAACTAATGAGTATAAATGGTAATCCTTCTGGAATCAAATGCCTCCTTAACATTCTAGGTAAGGCTGAAAATATACTTCGCCTACCACTTGTCCCTGTAACTGAAGAGATAGAAAAACGTATAAAACTTTTTACTGAAAAGTTCAAGACTGAATAGCGTCAAGACAAAGAATAAAAATAAATAAGAAAAAGGTCTTTACTCGTCTCATCTTATTTTACATATATTATAAGTGCTTCCAAAGGTGTATAAGCCTCTTCGGGAGCCTTTTTTAACTTAGCAATATCCAGCACCGTAATACCCATATTCTCTCCTATCTCAACCGCTAACTACCCTCTCAATTTCATAGAGAAATAAGATAGAGAAAATTATCGACTTTAACAAATTAAAATATTCTCAGTAAGACCTTGATAATGAAATATAGGATAATAAAAAAGCTACCCTCAAAGAGGGTAGCTTTTAGAATTAAAAATCTTATTTATGCTTCTGCAGGAGCTTCAGTAGCCTCAGCTACTGTATCTTCTTCAGCAGACTCAGCTGTTGCGGCAGCTTCGGCAGCAGCCTTAGCAGCTGCTTCAGCAGCCTTCTTTTCAGCTACTTTTTCAGCGATTTTCTCATTTACTTTCTTTTCAGCTTCTAAGCGTGCAGCAACTGCAGCTTTCTTCTCTGCTGCAGTCTTGGTATTATCAGCTTCAGCCTTTTTTACCTTAGCATCCTTCCAAGCCTCAAACTTAGCCTTGGCAGCAGCTTCATCAAAAGCTCCTTTGCGTACACCAACATTGAGGTGCTTCATCAACATAACACCTTCTGCACTAAGAATATGACGAACTGTATCAGAAGGTTGCGCACCGCATTCTACCCAATGAAGGGCACGTTCAAAATTCAAATCTACCGTGGCAGGATTGGTATTAGGGTTGAAAGTACCAATCTTTTCGATAAACTTACCATCACGTGGTGCTCTTACGTCTGCAGCTACAATGCTATAAAAAGCATAGCCCTTACGGCCGTGGCGCTGCAATCTAATTCTTGTTGCCATTTTTAATAAATATTTTATTAGGTTTGAATTATATGCCATTAACTCGTAATAGCGAGCGCAAAGTTAATTCTTTTTCCTTATATGACAATACCTTTGCTGAACATTTTAACTTCCCATGCCACGACTATATTCTTTTGCGAGTCCACCTTCGCTCGTCTCTCGATAAACAGAAGGAAGATCATGCCCCGTTTCTTTCATCACTTCAACGCATTTGTCATAACTAATACGATGAATGCCTTCTGCAAAAGTAGAATATATATTAGCATCTAATGCTCGTGCTGCTGCATGAGCATTTCTCTCAATACAAGGAATCTGCACTAATCCACAGATAGGATCACATGTCATACCCAAATGATGTTCTAATCCCATTTCTGCGCTATATTCTATGCTAGCCAGACTTCCACCGAAAATATAATTAGCTGCAGCTGCCGCCATAGCACAGGCTACTCCCACTTCTGCTTGACAGCCACATTCTGCTCCACTAATACTTGCTAGGCTCTTTGCCACATTACCTACTAATCCTGCAATGGCTAAGGCATGAAGAATGCGTTGCTCTGGGAATTTACGGGATTTAGCAATATGATACAATACTGCAGGAACAACACCGCAGCTACCACAAGTAGGAGCCGTTACAATCTCTCCACCACTTGCATTCTCTTCACTCACTGCCAATGCATAAGCAAAGACAAGGCCGCGTGTTTGCAAGCTAGTGCCATACCCCATTGCTTTAATAAAATAATCGGGGGCCTTACGACGCAATTTCAACACACCTGGAAGAACACCTTCATGAACTAATCCTCGCTCTACTGATGCTTCCATTGTTTTCCAAACTTTATCAAGATAGCTCCAAATCTGCGGACCTTCACAATGCTCTACATACTCCCAATAAGATTTGCCTCGCTGTTCACACCAGTGTTTAATATCACCAAGATGATTAAGTTCGTAAACATCTGGTGTTTCTAAAGCATCACTATCTTCTTCAGCCAGAGCCCCTCCTCCAATACTATAAACTGTCCATGGATCACCAAATTCAGCCAAAGCACCAGCACATTCAAACATCATTCCGTTTGGATGAAACTTTGGCATAATATCAGCTCTCCAAATAATCTCACAGGTATCACCAAAAACCTGTTGAATAGCATAATCTGTTAAATGGCCACGCCCTGTTGCCGCAAGTGAACCGTATAAAGTGACACGAAACCTTTGTGCCTCTGGATGCAAAGATAAATACTTTTCAGCTGCAAATCTGGGCCCCATAGTATGCGAAGATGAAGGTCCCTGCCCTGTTCTAAAGAGTTCTCTTAGACTTTTCATGATTCTTTCTCTTTGATAATCCCTTTTCTGTAAGCTATTAGCAATTTTTCGAGGTCAACAATTTGTCCTCTCAGTTCTTCTCCTTTATCTGTATCACTTACCATTTCTCTACGTCCCATCATCTCAACGATTTGAGTGGTACTCTTTATGTCTGTACCATTAGCTATTGCATCTTCGGTACTCTTGAATGGAGCATGTTGAACTAATTGAAAGCCGCGACTATGATATACAAGCGTATAACCAGCAATACCTGTCGTATGATGATAAGCTTTAGCAAAACCACCATCTATTACCATCAAACGACCATCTGCTTTAATTGGATTCTCTCCAGAACCAACTTTCACGGGGACGTGTCCGTTTATAATATGTCGATGCTTTCCTATTACACCAAAAGCATCCATTAATTTATCACAAACATCTGCTTGTTCTCTAAGACGATAATAAAAACCTTTTTCTTCTTCATGCGTTTCTTTCTCAGCAACAAAATAGCGTTCAAAAGTTGCCATCTTTGACTTATCAAATAGAGGACTATTGGGACCACACCATAAATACCAAAAATAATCACAGGCTTGTTCCCGCTCTGCTGAATCAAGTCCATCATCAAAAGCCGCACGAATTTCTTGTTCAACACGGGTCATCAATTCTTTTCCACTTACTTTAGTCCCACAGACATTTACTTTCCGTAGAGAACCGTCAGAATTAAGTGGCACAGAAGCGTGGAATAGTAGATTAGAATTATAGGTCCCACACATAGAACCATGAGACAAAAGACATTGAACATGACGCTGGAGTTTATCACTAATAATAAAACTATGGACAAGACGCTCAACAACTCTACGTTCTTCTTCCGTAAGCATAAAAGGATTAGACTCATCCAATGTTGGAAAAACAGAATCTAATAAATCATAGCTCTTACCATAAAGCGAGATTGTCGTATCATGAATCTTCGCCAAAACTCCACGATCTTTCATATCCCAGTCAGGATACTTCTCATATAACTGACCTTCTAATTTAAACTGGATAATGGCTATTGCCTTATGCATCTGAGCTAAAAGATGAACCTCTTTCTCACTCAAATTTCTTCCTGTATCTTCTAATTTAGGAATAAAAATCTCACATGGATCCTCAGCATAAGTCTCCATAGCAAAAGTAGAAAGTGGCAAAAGATTTATAGCATATCCTTCTTCTAACGTTTGCATATTTGCATAACGCAAAGACAAGCGTAACACACTAGCCACACATACAGGATTTCCGGCAGCTGCTCCCATCCATAGAATATCATGATTCCCCCATTGTATATCCCAATGATGATAAGTTTCTAATGTATTCAATATTAAATGAGCACCTGGGCCTCTATCAAAAATATCACCCAATAAATGCAATTGGTCTACAGCCATACGCTGAATAAGGTAACAAAGAGCAATGATAAATTGATCGGCTCGTTTTGTACCAATAATCGTCTGAATAATAACATTTACATACGCTTCCTTATTATGATCTTCGGTTGATTCGTGCAAGAGTTCTTCTATTATATATGTAAATTCTGAAGGCAAACTTTTTCGTACCTTTGAACGTGTATATTTCGAAGAAACTCGACGGCATACAGCTATCAATTGGTTAAGCGTCGTCTGATAATAATCTTTTATATTCTTATCTGTTTGCTTTACTAATTCCAATTTTTGTTCAGGATAATAAATCAAAGTACACAAGTCTGTCATATCTTTATCTCTCAATGAATTAGAAAACAGTTCTTGAACTTTTCTTTTAATATTACCTGAAGCGTTACGAAGAACATGCTGAAATGCTTCGTTCTCGCCATGGAGATCTGCCATAAAATGCTCGGTAGGCTTTGGCAGATGTAATATAGCCTCTAGGTTTATAATTTCTGTTGTAACACTTGATATTGTAGGAAAATCTCGTGCCAGGAGGCGCAAGTATCGTTCACAATCTAATACACTTTTTAAATTCGGATGCGTCATAGTTATTTTATTATATGCAAAAATAAGTATTTTCTTTCAACGGCATAGCAAGAAGAGAAATTGAAGCACTTTGAAAAGTAAATGAAAATCTTCTTTAATTAGACATTAATAACTAAGCCCTCATTTGCCAATATTGTTCGCGGAAAAACTTGTTGAGCTTCTTGTAATAGAATCGACTCATTTTCATATCTAGCAGAGAAATGTCCTATCATTAACTTCCTAACTTTTGCAGATTTAGCCAACATAGCTGCTTGACGTGCAGTGGTATGCATCACTTCTTGAGCGCGTACAACATTCTCTTCACAAAAGGTTGCTTCATGGTATAATAAATCTATTCCAGTTAACACCCCAGCCAAATTAGGAAGGTAGCATGTATCAGAGCAATAAGCATAACTTCTAGGAATTTCTCCAGGAAACGTTAATCTCGAATTGTCTACACATTCACCATCTGGCAGAATCCAATTTGCTCCTTCTTTTATACTATTTATTGCATAATTAGGGATTTGATAAAAATCAATCATATCTCTACGGATATGTGGCAAAACTCGTTTTTCTTTGAAAAGATAACCACAACATAGAACTCGATGGGATAAAGGAATAGTATACACTTCCACACTTCGATCCTCATAAATCAATTCATTCTTTTTAGAGTTAACACAATGAATATTTACAGGAAAACTTATACTCCTTTGATAGAAATCTAATTGTGGTTGTAAAAATTCTTTTAAATCTTGTGGCCCATATATGTGAATAGGAGCTGTCCGCCCCAACATAGAAAAAGTCTGTATAAGCCCCATAAGTCCAAGACAATGATCGCCATGAGTATGAGAAATAAAAATCGTATTAAGATGAGAGAATTTCAACCGAGTCTTCCGAAATTGAAGTTGTGTCCCTTCTCCACAATCTATCATAAAAAGTTTTTCTCGCAAGTTTATTACTTGAGAACTAGGGTGATGCCTCAATGTTGGCAAAGCACTACCACATCCTAATATATGAATTTCAAATTTTTCCATTCGCTTCCTCTCCGTAATAGGGTGCGAAATTAACTTGAATATTTGTATAAAAGAAACATTTTTATACAAACAATGCAAGTCCACAAACAAAGACTCTTCTAAGTTGATTGGCTTATTACCAGGGAAATTCATAATTTTGCGAACAAAAGATTATAAATGATGCATAGTAAAAAAGAAAAACTAGAAGCCTTTGGGCGTCTGCTTGATGTAATGGATACACTCAGAGAAAAGTGTCCTTGGGATCGAAAACAAACGTATGAAAGTTTGCGCTCTAATACCATTGAGGAGACGTATGAATTGTGTGATGCTCTTTTACATAGAGATGATAAAAATATTTGTAAAGAACTTGGAGATGTTCTGCTACACATTGTCTTTTATGCTAAAATAGGAAGCGAAGAGGGGGCTTTCGACATAGCTGATGTTTGTAATCAACTTTGCGATAAACTTATCTTCCGACATCCTCACGTATACCCACCGCAGGGAGGAGATAAGGCAGATATAAGCACAGCAGAGGGAGTCACAGAACAATGGGAGCAATTAAAGACAATGGAGAAAGATGGAAATAAGACTGTTTTAAGTGGCATTCCGAAAGCATTACCTTCTCTTATAAAAGCTTATAGGATTCAAGACAAAGCACGTGGGATAGGTTTTGATTGGGAAAAGCGTTCACAAGTTTGGGATAAAGTGAAAGAAGAAATCCATGAGTTTGAATCCGAGATAGAAAACAAAGACAAAGAAAAAGCAACGCGAGAGTTTGGGGACATTTTATTTAGCCTTATCAATGCTGCGCGACTCTATCACATCAATCCAGATAACGCGCTAGAGTACACAAATCAGAAATTCACACAAAGATTTAACTACCTAGAAGAACAAACTCTTAAAAAAGGGATTCAACTCAAAGAACTTACCCTTAGTCAAATGAACAGTATTTGGGAGGAGGCCAAACAAAGAGAGTAGCATCTTTTCAATAATAAAAACGGCCATAAAGCACCGTTTTCAACTTATTTTGTACTTTTCCTCATTATTCTATTCCTAAATTTTATAAGTTTTGCTATTTAACAATAAGTTCGTATTTTTGTCCACACATATAATGATATATAAATCTCTCTTTACATGAAAAGACTTTTAGCCTTGATAACGGGCATTTTGCTTTTTGCAACTATCTTGAAGGGGCAATCCCCTGTAAAACCTTTTGTTATACCAGAATTAACAGAGTGGACCGCAAGCCAAGGAACTTCAACACTGAGCGGTAGAGTGATTGTACGCTCTAGCCAACTAGCATCAACAGCTAGACTATTAGTTGAACAATACAAATTACTTACAGGCAAACAACTTATACTAACCAAAGGCAAACAAAAAAATGGAGATATAATTCTTGAAGTTATTGACGACAAAACTTTAGGAGATGAAGGATATAAATTAAATATCAGCAACACTATATGCATATCGGCAAGCTCAAATACTGGTCTTTTTTGGGGAACACAAACACTCCTTCAAATGATAAACCAAGATGGACTATTACAGAGAGGAACAGCTCGAGATATACCGCAATATAAATTGCGCGGACTTATGATTGATGTTGCTCGCAAGTTTGTTCCTATTGATTATCTACGCAATTTAGTCAAAATAATGTCCTACTATAAGATGAATACGCTTCAAATTCATCTTAATGATAATGGGTTTCGTCAGTATTTTGAAAATGACTGGAATAAAACCCCTGCTGCATTTCGACTTGAATGTGAAACATATCCGGGTCTCACAGCTAAAGATGGAAGCTACACCAAGCAAGAATTCCGTGATTTACAGAAACTTGCTGAAAAATATCATATTGAAATCATCCCAGAAATCGATGCTCCTGCACATGCTTTAGCTTTTACTCATTATCGTCCTGAAATTGCATCAGAAAATTATGGAAAAGATCATCTAGATCTTTTTAATCCTAAAACATACACGTTTCTTGATGCACTCTACAAAGAATACCTCGAGGGAAAAGACCCTGTGTTCCGAGGACCGCGCGTAAATATAGGAACAGACGAATATAGTAATGCAGACAAAAAGGTCGTAGAAAAATTTCGCGCTTTTACAGATCATTATCTTGCTCTTATTGAGAAATATAACAAACAGCCAATGCTGTGGGGAGCTCTTACTCATGCAAATGGAGAAACTAAAGTCAGAAGTAAAGGTGTCTTAATGAATATTTGGTATAATGGTTATGCTGATCCCACTGAAATGAAGAAACAAGGTTATGAATTAGTTTCTATTCCCGATGGCTATGTATATATTGTACCTGCTGCTGGATATTATTATGATTATCTTAACTGCCAGTTTTTGTACAATAATTGGACTCCAGCCCAAATTGGTAATAAGAAGTTTAAAGAGCAGGATCCCGCCATTAGAGGAGGTATGTTTGCAATATGGAATGATCACTATGGTAATGGAATTTCGACAAAGGATATCCATGACCGCCTTTACCCTGCTTTGCAAACTCTATCCGTGAAATGCTGGACTGGTCAAAAAACTACTTTTTCTTATGCTAGTTTTGATTCTTTACGTACGCAACTATCGGAAGCACCTGGTGTCAATGAGCTAGGACGTTTACCTCAGGAAATTTTAAAACTTAACAGTATTTATCCTAATACATCTTTAGCCTTGCCCGTGATTGAGGCAGGATATGGAAATACTGTTGCTTTAGACATTGATTGTTGTAAAGAAGATAACGGAACAATACTTACTCAGAGCCATAACTCAATATTTTACTTGGCAGATCCTAAAGAGGGAAAGTTAGGTTTCTCACGTGATGGATACCTCAATTGCTTTAACTATCGTTTGCCCACACAAGGAAAAGTGAACATTCGTATCGTTATGACAAATCGAGAAACACAATTATATATTGATGGTAAACACAAAGAGACTCTTGGCGCACAAAAGGTTTGGGCTATATATCCAGAAAATAAGCTCAATACCATGCCAGATGCAAAATTCATTCCCACCGTGTATGCTCCCGTTGAAAAGAATGCTCTATACTATCAACGTACACTTTTCTTTCCTCTCCAAAAGACTGGAAATTTCAAGAGTAAAGTAAGTAATCTCACAATATCTGTAACACATTAAAAAAAGAATATGCAAGCTGAAGAATTAGAAGAAATCAAACAGGAAAATAGAGGTGGAATAAAACTCGAAGAGTTAAGTCTCCTTTTTTTATCTCATTGGTATTGGTTTGTATTTGCCGTACTTGTGAGTTTAAGTGTTGCTGTATATAAAATTATGACGACACCTCCCATTTACACTCGTAATACATCTCTCTTAATCAAGGATGATAAAAACACAAAATATTCCACAGTTAAGGATTTCCAGTATTTAGGGATTGGGGCAGCAAACACTAATATTCGAAATGAAATTCAAACAATCAGTGCATCCGAAAACATGGTAGAGGTTGTTAGACGCCTTCATTTGGATTTGCAGATGACTGTACCTCAACGTTTGCGTGAACGTCCTCTGTATAACGATGCTCCTGTGATGTTACATTTCTCTAATCTATCCGAACTAGAGACCTTTACGTTCAAATTAAAAATTGTAGATAAGAATCATGTAAAACTTTACGATTTCAACCAAGGCAACGACATTACAGCTCTTATTGGAACTACCTTTAAGAGTCCTTATGGCACTTTACAAATTGAACTTACCCCATCTTTTTCTAACCAATGGATTGGACAAGAAATTACTGTACATAAGTACAATGTAAAGTCCGTTGGAGCAATATATTCTAGCAGATTATCTGTAGGCCAGAGCGATGAGGAATCTTCTATCATTGATCTTTCACTAAACGACGAGAACCCTGAAAGGGCTGAAGATATTCTCCGTTCTCTCATCAGTGTATACAATGATAACTGGATGAAAGATAAAAATCGTATGGCTGAATCAACCAATGAGTTTATAAACGAGCGGCTTAGCAATCTAACAAAAGAACTAGGAAATGTTGATTCAGACATTGCAAGCATTCGAAGCCGTAATCTAACCCCCGACGTTCAAGCTTCAGCCACTATGTATATGTCTCAGTCTGATGACAATTATAAGCATACGCTCGAATTACAGAATCAGCTGAGTATGACTCAATTCTTGGAACAATCGCTACGTAATAATAGTTCCAAGCAGCAATTACTCCCTCTTAATACAGTAGGCAATGCAAACATCGAATCTCAGATTGAAGCATACAATACGCTACTCTTAACGCGCAATGATATAGCAGCTAATAGTAACGAGCAAAATCCAGAAGTAAAAAAGAGTGATGTAAAATTGATGCAACTAAAAACTGCTATTCTTCGCTCTGTTCAAAATACAATAGCACAAATCAAGTCACAGATTGCAAACTATCAACGCTCTGAAGCAGAAACCAACAATAAAATTGCACTCAATCCTAAACTTGAGAAAGACCTGCAAAGCGTTAAGCGTCAGCAGGATGTTAAGCAAAGTCTTTACATTTATTTACTTCAGAAACGAGAAGAGAATGAACTCTCAAAAACCTACACAGCGTGGAATACCCGCATTATCCAACCCCCCTTTGGTAGCAATGCGCCCACATCTCCGCAGAGAAGTCGCATTCTATTGATCGCTCTATTTATCGGTTTAGTTATCCCAGGTTTCCTACTATGGCTACGCGAATACCTAAATCAGACAGTCCGTGGGCGCAAGGATATTGACTTTCTCAATATTCCGTTCATTGGAGAGATTCCCAATTTGGATATTCGCAACCATTGGTGGCAAAAGACACAACACAAGCAGCGTGAAATTGTCATTGAGCAAGGAAATCGTAATATGGTAAACGAGTCTTTCCGCATTGTAAGAACTAAATTGCATTACTTCTTAGGAGCTATCACAAACAAAACTGATGGCACAATAAGTAAGAAGCCACAAGTAATTATGGTGACAAGCTTCAATCAAGGTTCCGGTAAGACTTTTATTACAGCCAATCTTGCTAAAACCATTTCACTCAATCATCATCGCGTTCTTGTCGTAGATATGGATATTCGTCGGTGTTCCTTGTCTCAGATGCTTCCACAACGCACAAAGAGTGGGGTCAGTGCATATCTTAGTGGCATCACTGACAATATAGACGATCTCATCATTAAAGATGCCTTTGGCAAAAATGTTGATGTTCTACCATCTGGCATTGTTCCTCCTAATCCTACTGAGCTTCTGCAGTCTAGCCGATTAACAGCGCTCATGAAAGAAATGAGAGAGATATATGACTACATCTATCTTGATTGTCCACCTATTGAAATTGTTGCCGACACATCCATTATAAAGCCTCATTGTGATGCAACTCTTTTTGTTGTCCGCGTTGGTGTCATGGATCGCCGTCTTATTCCAGAAATTGAAAAATTATATAAGGAGAATAGCTATAATAACATGGCAATTATCCTTAATGGTTCTAACTACATTAGCGGTAAATACGGAAGTTATCGTTATGGCAACTCTTACGGCTATGGCGGTTATGGCTATGGATCTTATGGGCACTACGGACAAACTAGCGATGAATAAATATTCACATCTCACTGTGGTCTTTGTAACCTCTCATAGCTAGAGATACGCTCACTTTCCCTCAAACAATTCTCTAAATGTTTAAAATTAAGCATTTAGAGAATTGTTATCTCATCATATGTACATAGAAATAAAAAACTCAACATCATTGATATAGTTATGTAAACTATTAAAACCTAAAAATACCACATTCTTTTGAGATCTAACAGTAATTATTCTCTTGGTCTAAGAAGATCAGCTTTTGTAACAATCAAAATTATGAGTATAGAAATATGCTAATTACAAGTTTAGAAAAATAATATCAGAAGGATATCTAAATACCATTAATCGCAAAATAAATAAATATCCATCCAAGCACACCATTCATGTACTCAGTTCTCATACAAAAGGTCATAAAATGAGTAACACAACAGAAAATAGCCTTATTCTGCTCTATAATACAATAAGGCTATTTGCGAAAACTATTATTGTGTTATTAAATTATCTTATAGCACTTTTAATTCCACAATAATCTCGGTATTATATAATAAAAATAAAATTCACAATTAAACTTTTTAAAACGAGAAAGATGGTGGTTTCTATATAAACATAAGAAACTCTTTTTGATAACTACTATTATTCGAAGTTTCCTTTCTCAAAAGTAGAAAAAAGAATACATTCACTCTCAGAAAAAAGGATCAACATTCATACTATAACTAGACAATAAAGGAATAAGAAAGCAACTATAAGGGATTATCTTCCAAAAGGATATGATTCATAAAGACAAGAGTTTTTAAAGGCTTCTTTAGCTACTAGACAAGGACATATATAAAGATTTAATACTTCTAATTTATTGCAAATCTCATATTTAGTGGTTATCTTTGCCTACGAAACTCTAAATTTAGAATTCTGTCGTATATAGGCATGAGCCGAATAAAATCTCAACAATGACCCTAGAAGAGGAAAAAGCAATTAAAGATTTTAAATCGCGCATCCGTCATTTGCTCTTAGAATTTAAGCAATTGAAGGAGGACAGCATGCATTTACACGAAGAGGTCAAGCAACTCAAAGATTCACTCGAAATAGCAACTGCCGCACAAAAGAAATCAGAAGATAATTACGAAGCTTTAAAGACGGCAAGAATTATAAATATAAGCAACGAGGATTTGGCTCAATCTAAGAGACGTATTGACAAGCTAGTGCATAAAGTAGATAAATGCATTGCAATGCTAAACATATAACCCAGTAAAAGGTTTGCTTATAATAATGAATGAAGTAAGTGATAAGCTAACTATTAGGATACTGATTGGGCGTCAAGAACACGAAATCAATATAAGGCGTCAGGATGAAGAAGTATTCCGAAAAGCTGCAAAAATAATTACTGAACAATTAGGTCGTTATGAACAAAAGTTTAGAGGACAGAGTTATGAGACATACCTCTCTATAACACTGCTCGATTTTGTAGTTCATTCCATTAGACATCAAAAGGATATGGATTTTGTACTGGATAGCATAAAAGATATATCAAAAGAAATTGATGAAGAACTAGACAGCATAAAAGAGAAAGAACATCTCTGAGATTTCTCCACCAAGATAGAAATTAAATATTCGGAATATCTCAAAATAGATAACAGAAAGTAAAACAAATAGAATAAAACCAAATATCAAAACTTTTTATGAATATTATCATACCATTGGTAGGCTTACTCATAGGTGTCTCTATTGGATACGGATTATTCCGCTATGTGATAAACGGAATGTACAAGACACGTCTAGAGGAAGCAGAACACGAAGCAGAAGTAGTTAAAGAAAAGAAGCTTCTTGAAGTTAAAGAAAAATTCTTAAACAAAAAGTCTGAACTCGAAAAAGAAGTGCAGCAGCGCAACTCTAAAATTCAGCAAGTTGAGAACAAACTAAAACAAAGAGAACTCGGCCTCAACCAGCGTCAAGAAGAGATCAATCGCAAGAAAAAAGAGCTGGATGATTCTAAAGAAAAACTAGAAAGCCAACAGAAAGCTTTAGTCAATCGTGAAATTGAGCTTGACCGTATGCACAAGCAAGAACAGCTTAAATTGGAAGAGCTCAGTGGACTAAGTGCTGAAGAAGCCAAATCACGCCTTGTTGAGTCGTTAAAAGATGAGGCTCGTACAAATGCCCAGCAATATATCAATGACATCATGGACGATGCCAAGTTGACGGCTAATAAAGAAGCGAAAAGGATTGTCATCCAGACGATTCAACGTGTCGCTACAGAAACGGCTATTGAAAATAGTGTCACAGTGTTCCATATTGATAATGATGAAGTCAAGGGTCGAATCATTGGCCGAGAAGGTCGCAATATCAGAGCTTTAGAAGCTGCTACTGGCGTTGAAATCGTTGTTGATGATACTCCTGAAGCCATTGTGATTAGCGCTTTCGATCCTGTTCGTCGAGAAGTATGCCGATTAGCTCTGCACCAACTCATTTCTGACGGGCGTATTCACCCTGCACGTATTGAAGAAGTTGTGGCAAAAGTGAAGAAACAAGTAGAAGAAGAAGTCATTGAAACAGGTAAACGTACTGCAATTGATTTAGGAATCCATGGTCTTCATCCCGAATTGATACGTATTATCGGTAAAATGAAATATAGATCTTCCTATGGCCAAAACTTGTTACAGCATGCTCGAGAAACAGCAAACCTTTGTGCTGTTATGGCAAGCGAACTGGGACTTAATCCCAAGAAAGCAAAACGAGCAGGCTTACTGCACGATATAGGGAAGGTTCCTGATGAAGAAAGCGAACTCCCCCACGCCTTGTATGGTGCTAAACTTGCAGAGAAATTTAAGGAAAAACCAGAAATTGTGAATGCAATAGGAGCACACCATGATGAGATGGAGATGACCACACTCTTAGCTCCTATCGTTCAGGTATGCGATGCCATCAGTGGAGCTCGTCCTGGAGCACGCCGCGAAATCGTTGAAGCGTACATAAAACGTCTTAACGATTTAGAAAACATCGCAATGAGCTATCCTGGCGTTACTAAAACTTACGCTATACAAGCTGGCCGTGAATTGCGTGTCATCGTTGGAGCTGATAAGATTGATGATAAACAAACAGAAGAACTCAGCGGTGAAATTGCGAAAAAAATTCAAGACGAGATGACCTATCCCGGTCAAGTAAAGATTACAGTCATCCGTGAAACACGCTCTGTAAGCTATGCGAAATAATATATAAAACACAACATTCTTTCTGCGCCCAATTGACCAAGTTTAACAAATGGTCCTTGGGCGCAGATTGCTTAAAGTAAAAGCATTTAAACGCCGCAATAAACTGATATACACGTAAACAACCCTTTTTATCTCAATCACCCTAAACAATACATGAGAAAAATCAAAACGATACTTCTAACTCTGTATATCCCAATAATGGTATCAGCACAAACTGCGCTATCAGATGCCATTGATGATGCGCGCTTCAGAGTTGAAGTTGGAACAACAATAAATAATGGAGCAACCCCACTATGGCTTGCTGCCAATAAAAACGGGACGGTCGGGATCCAAAATAATAACGCATGGATTCGAACTGCCGTTTTTCGCCCAGCAGAGGCGGATTCTAGCTATAATTGGAGGATTGGATATGGACTTGACCTTATTGGTGGACCTCAACTTACAAGAAAATGGAGTGGTTGGATACAACAAGCTTTTATCGACATAGAACTGAAAAAAGTTAGATTGTCCATAGGTACCAGAGAACGTCCAATGGAATTAAAAGACCAAGAACTCAGTTCTGGATCTCAGACTTTTGGTATAAACTCACGGCCCATACCACAAATAAGAGTTGAAATCCCAGATTATATCCTTTTTAGTCATACTCTACCTTGGCTCTCCATAAAAGGACATTTTGGATATGGAATGATGATGGATGGACCATGGCAAAAATATTACTTAAAGAAAGATCGACATTATGCACTAGAAGCCCTACTCCACTCTAAAGCACTCTACTTAAAGCTAGGTAATGAACAGCATTTCCCGCTAAGTTTCGAGACAGGTATAGAAATGGCTACCATCTTTGGAGGAAAAATCAAGAATGCTATGAATATCAAAGGGTATAATTTCACAATGTCACACAATCTGAAATCTTTCCTTAAAGCTATCTACTCTGGTGGAAGCGACCCCACAGACGATCAATATGCCAACGCTGAAGGAAACACCTTAGGAAGCCTTCTTTTTTCTCTCCGCTATCAAACACCATCTTGGTATATACGCGGCTACATGGATCATTTCTTTGAAGATCATTCTCAACTTTTCTTTCAATATGGATGGAAGGATTATCTAGTGGGGATTGAAGTGGGATTACCTAAAAATAGAATCATTAGCAAAATAGTATATGAATATATAAAGACAGACTACCAATCAGGACCAATATATCATGATCATACAACATCAATTCCTGACCAAATAAGTGGCATTGACAACTATTACAATCATGTGATTTATCAAGGCTGGCAATATTTTGGCCAAGCTATTGGTAATCCTCTTTTCACATCTCCGTTATATAATGATAATAACGAACTATTCTTCTCTGGAAATAGATTTCGCGCTCACCACTTAGGAATAACTAGTAATCCTATCAATAAGCTACACCTCCGTTTCCTATACACTCATGAAAAGAATTGGGGAACATATAATGTACCTTACTTGCACGGTAGTAAGAACCTTAATAGTTTTTTACTGGAAAGCTCTTATAAATTTGGTAAAGACCCACTCAAAGAGTTTTGCTTAACAGCAGCTATAGGCTTAGATTCGGGAACACAAATTGGCAACAACAGAGGATTTCAACTTAAATTATCAAAGACTTTCTAATGAAAAAAATCATTTATATAATAATCATACTAGCGGGATTGATGATAGTTGGGAGTTGTGACAAACTTCCCATGAATGGAAAATTGGACGGAAAGTGGCAACTTAAAACAATTATAAAAAACTCGCAAAAGAAGAATCAAGAAGACTCTGGCATATTTTGGAGTTTTCAATTGAAACTCTGTCAAATCACCTATATGAGAGGACTCTTTGATGGTGCATCAAATATAGCCAATACAAGATTTTTATATAAGAACGATTCACTATTCATTTTTAATATCTACTTAAACTTCCGAAATCGGGATTCTCTTATTGTAACTCCAACAACAATTTTTGAAGAAGCAGGTATCACTGGATCGCAAGAAGGTTTCAAAGTTATAACATTAAACAAAAAAAATATGCTGTTAGAAAATGGTAACAAGAAACTTCTTTTCAGAAAACTAGAATAAGAATGTTTGGCAGTTCTTAGCCGTTATATTAACTTTGCATCAGTTGAAAGAAACTTACACATAAACAAATAAAAATGAATATTAGTGCTTTACAAAAAGCTAGAGCTGCTTATCAGCCTAAGCTTCCTCAAGGTCTGCGCAGCAATGTAGAAATCAAAGAAGGTGCGTCAACCCAGAGTGTTGACAATCAAGAAGAAATTCAGAAACTCTTCCCCAATACTTACGGTATGCCTCTTGTGGAGTTTGTTCCGACAAAGACAAAGAAAGAATACGCTCCGATAAATATCGGAGTTATACTTTCAGGAGGCCAGGCACCTGGTGGACACAATGTAATTTGTGGCCTATTTGATGAATTGAAAAAGCAAAATTCCAATAACAAACTTTATGGATTTTTAATGGGGCCTGGTGGCTTAGTAGACCATAAGTATATTGAAATTACTAGCGAAGTTGTAGAAAAATATCGCAATACAGGTGGTTTTGACATGATTGGCTCTGGCCGTACTAAGTTAGAGACTGAAGATCAATTTGAAAGCGGTCTGAAAATCATCAACGAACTTGGAATTAAAGCAGTTGTTATTATCGGTGGTGATGATTCAAACACAAATGCTTGTATGCTGGCTGAATACTATGCAGCAAAGAACACAGGTGTTTCTGTTATAGGTTGTCCTAAGACTATCGATGGTGACTTAAAGAACGAACAGATTGAAACTAGTTTCGGCTTTGACACAGCTTGCAAGACGTACAGTGAACTGATCGGTAATATTCAACGTGATGCTAACTCAGCTCGCAAATACTGGCACTTCATAAAGTTGATGGGACGCAGTGCAAGTCACATCGCTTTGGAGTGCGCACTTCAGACTCATGCCAATATAACAATTATAAGCGAAGAAGTAGAAGCTAAAAACCAAACTTTAGATGATATTGTATCTTACATTGCTGATATCGTAGCAAAACGTGCTGCTGATGGCAATAACTTTGGCACAGTTCTGATTCCTGAAGGTCTTATCGAATTCGTACCTGCTATCAAGCGACTTATCGCTGAACTCAACGACCTACTCTCTACAGAACAAGCACAAACTGAAACAGCAAGCTTGAACAATGAAGATACTTTTGCTTGGGTTAAGAAAAATATTTCTGCTGAGAATCTCAAAACTCTTGAAGAGCTTCCTGAAGCAGTCGCAATGCAGTTAGCTTTGGAACGCGATCCGCATGGAAATGTTCAAGTATCTCTCATCGAAACAGAAAAGTTATTAAGCGAAATGGTTGGTAAAAAACTTGCAACGTGGAAAGCTGAAAGTAAATATGTTGGTAAGTTTGCAGCA
The DNA here is from genome assembly GCF_057240785.1 of Alloprevotella sp. Lineage (NCBI taxonomy): Bacteria > Pseudomonadati > Bacteroidota > Bacteroidia > Bacteroidales > Prevotellaceae > Alloprevotella > Alloprevotella sp. The sequence continues at coordinate 83,677 of NZ_DBHHRH010000032.1, forward strand.
CAACACCATTTCTTTGGCTATGAAGGTCGTTGCGCCGCACCCTCCAACTATGATGCAGACTACTGTTATGCATTAGGCACTAGTGCCGCACAGCTTGTCGCTAATGGTAAGACTGGATATATGGCAATTGTCAAGAATACTACGGCTCCAGCTGCAGAATGGATTGCAGGTGGTGTACCCATCACAATGATGATGAACATGGAACGCCGTAATGGTAAGATGAAGCCAGTTATTCGCAAGGCTCTCGTTCGCCTTGATGGTGCACCTTTCAAGACTTTTGCTGAGAATCGTGACGACTGGGCAGTAAATACTCGTTATTTATATCCTGGCCCTATCCAGTATTGGGGGCCTACGGAAGTTTGCGACCCTTGTACTAAGACTTTAGCACTCGAACAGAGTAAATAATATAATAAACATCTAGCTTTAAAGAGACGAGGCTGTCTTAACGAGCCTCGCCTCTTTCTTTTCATTTAATGCCTAAAAAAGCAAAAAATAAGAGGAGTCGTCACACTAAAAAGAAAAGTTGGTGGACAATACTGCAGATTAACAAGAGAGGAAAAAAATTCTTAAGCATTGGTTGCCTAGGAATACTTCTTATATATGGGTATCTCTTCTATAATTTTGCTGTCTCACCTTTCACTCTCAAATGGAAAGCTCTGTACGGTAATATAAATAGTCCTGAAGGTTATTCTATTAGAGGTATAGACATTTCGCATCATCAAGGAAAGATAAATTGGGAAAAGTTAAGCAAAGCAACCGTCAATGACGAAACAGTAGATTTCATATTTATTAAAGCAACTGAAGGAATAAGTCTACTTGATGAGAATTTCAATGATAATTTTTACCAAGCACGTGAATATGGCTTTTTAAGAGGTGCCTATCACTTTTTCTCTCCTGGAATATCTGCTAAGCAGCAAGCTGAATATTTTTTAAAACAAGTACATTTAGAAGAAGGGGATCTCCCACCCGTTTTAGATATAGAAACAGTAGGAAATCTCAGCACAGAAGAGGTCAGAAAAGCTGCCAAAACTTGGCTTGACATTGTTGAAGAGAAATATAAGACAAAACCTATTATCTATACTAACTATAAGTTCAAGGAACAATATCTCAATACGCCTGAGTTCAACAAATATCCTTACTGGATTGCTCATTACTATGTAGAAAAACTCACCTATAAAGGTAGATGGAAATTTTGGCAATATACAGACTTAGGTAGGCTTGATGGCATAAAAGAGAACGTAGATTTTAATATCTATAATGGTTCAATGTATGAACTAAAACAATTCTCTATACAAGGAGATGAAACAATAGAAGAGTAATTCTCATACAAAAAATTTGCATATAAGAATAGAAGTTTTTACTTTTGCCAAAAATAGACTCTGTATGAATAGAAAACTACTCGTAATAATACTCTCTCTTTCTTTCATAATCCCTCAGATGGCACATGCAAACTTTTTCTTTGCAAGTACAATAGAGACATTCATGGAGAATACAGATCCTTCCATAACCCTCAATGGAACAAATCTTAGAGTTTTAAACGGTGCAGGATTAACGATGGAGATTTTCAATATCACAGGAATAAAGGTGACAACCTTTAAAATTGATTCCAACGATAAGACATTTAATCTAAATCTTAACCGAGGCTGCTATATAGTCAAGATAGGTAAGATCAGTAGAAAGATCTCTATTTTGTAAACATAGATTCTTTGTTCTAATTAGAACTCGAGAACCTGCCAAGCAGGTTCTCTTTTTATTTTACTAGTCATTTGGACACCATCATCGAAAGACTTAAGTCACCAGAAACTCGGCAGGCTACTTTTCAAGAAGTTGTTTGCCAATACTCTAGACCTCTCTACCAACACATCCGGCACTATGTACTCTATCATGAAGATGCAGATGATATTCTACAAAACACTTTCATGAAAGCTTGGATAGGATTAGATTCTTTTCGTGGAGATTCAAAAATATCCACATGGCTTTTTCGAATAGCAGTAAATGAATCACTTAGTTTTCTTGCTCGCCAAAGAGAGAACATTTCACTTTCTAGTGGAGGAAATGATATTGTCAACAACTTGATAAGTGATCCCTATTTTGATGGTGACGAAACAGAAGCTCAACTTCAAAAAGCGATTTCGCTCTTACCAGAGAAACAGCGTATTATCTTCAATATGAAATATTTTGAAGAAATGAAATATGAAGAAATGAGTTTCATATTAAATACCAGTGTAGGAGCTCTTAAGGCATCCTATCATATTGCGGTACAGAAAATACAAACATTTTTAAAAAATCTTGAGTAGCAGTATTAAACCATTTTAATCTAAATTTATCATAAACACAAATACAATAATTATGGCTAATATACCTCGACAATATAGAAAAAATCCATTTCTGATTCCAGATCATTACTTTGAAAATTTCAATACTCGAATAGCACAACTTATCGAATGCACGAATCAAGAGCCTTCACAGATTGTTTTCAACAAGATCTCCAAGAAGAAAACATTCTTAAACTACGCAAGCTGTGCTGCAGCTTGTCTCTCTATATTCTTTAGTATTACGCACATTTCTAGTATCAAATTTAGCAGAAATGAACTAACATCAGGAAAAGGCATTACAACTGAATATAATGATTATCGCCTAACAAATGTTGATAAGGCTTATGATTACATGATGTTAAACGATTTGAAAATTTATGATTATGAAAATAATTAGAAACAGTATCGCATTTTTCTCTTCAATACTACTCTCTGCTAGCATATCTATTAGTGCCTACTGTCAAACTCCAAACCATTTTCCTATAGAAGATGCTATTCAAACGAAAGAAGCAGGACACCATAAAGACTTTAACCCAGCAGTTTTCAAGAAAAAGTTTGAGGACTATATCACTAAAGAAGCTGCACTCACTCCACAAGAAGCTCAAATAGTGCTTCCACTTTTCCATCAGATGAAGGCGCAACAGCGCAACATACAAGGAATGATATATCGCGCTTGCAAAAGAGGCAATCTGCCAAATCTCTCTGAAAAAGATGCTGCAATCATACTCAAAGAAGTCATTAGACTTCAAAAACAATCAAATAATTTAGAAATAACTTATTACGAGAGAATATCAAAAGCCATCTGCGAACAAAAAGTACTCCGCATTATGGAAGCTGAACATCGCTTTAGTAAACATATTTTCCGAAAAATGGCTGCACCAAAAGAATAATAAATATATCTATAATCAAAAAGAACTAGCCCCTTAACGTCTATATACGCCAAGAGGCTAGTTCTTTTTAAAAGTTTTGTAAAATCCAAAAACTTACAAATCCCAAAGTAAAAACTAAAAATGAGCGGTAAACGGGGCTCGAACCCGCGACCTTCGGCTTGGGAAGCCAACGCTCTACCAACTGAGCTATTACCGCGTTTTAGCAATGCAAAAGTAACATATTTTTTTGCGATTGCCAAGACCTCACTCTTTTTATTTAGAGTTATGAAGCAAATTAAGAAACTCCTCACGAGTCTTTGCTTGATTAAAAGCACCAGAAAAGGCAGAAGTTACAGTCATACTATTATCTTTCTCCACACCGCGCATTTGCATACACATGTGCTTTGCTTCTATAACCACCATCACACCTAACGGACTCAAAGCTGCCTGAATACACTCCATAATCTGCTGAGTCATACGTTCCTGAACCTGCAAACGGTGAGAATAAATATCTACTACTCGCGCTAATTTGGATAATCCTGTTATATAACCATTTGGTATATAGGCAATGTGAGCCTTCCCATAGAAAGGCAACATGTGGTGCTCACAGAGGCTATAGAAATTGATGTCTTTCACTATAACCATATGCTGGTAAGACTCTTGAAACTTGGCAGAATTGAGCACAGCACCAGCGTCCATTTCATAACCACGAGTTAAAGTCAGTTGTGCTTTAGCTACACGCTCTGGAGTTTTTAATAACCCTTCTCGCTGAGGATTCTCCCCCAAAAGTGTCAAAATCTCTTCATTCAATGCCTTAAGGCGTTCTATCTTTTCTTCTTGTGTCATTATTCTATCTTGCTAGCAATACTGATGATTTCACTATTCGTGCTTCGTAACTTAATCTCTTTCTTCGTATCTGATTGGCATAGCGTTGAGCTTCTTCTCTATCCTTAAAATCTCCCACACGACAAACCCAATGAGGGGAAACAAAATGGACATAAGCAGAAAGTTCAGGAAACTCTTGGCGACAGCGCTGTTGTAACTGTTGAGCTTTCCCTTTATCTGCACGAGAATTTCCTCCAGTATAAACCTGTATTCTAAAACCCTCCGCCTTGTAACGAACACGAGCCATATAACTGACATTCTCTACAGCTTGCTCACGCGATGTTTTCTGTTTCTCAACTTTTAGATGCGCTTCTTGTATCGTACGAGCACGAGATTCAGTTGCTTTCTTTGTATTCTTTCCTTCTGCAGAAGTTGAAACATCGTCTCTTTTTCCAGGTACAGAATCAACTTTCTTTGGAGTGGCTTCAGACTTCTTTTGAGGTGTTTGCTCTTGCTTCACAGGGTGTGTCCTGATTACAGGAATAGAAGTAGACTTATTATTTACGATTCTCTCCAAAATAGAATCTTGCACAACGACAATCTTACCATGTCCAGAACGTTGCTGTTTAAGGTGCTCTGTAAAAGTTTGCCCATTCACAGAGAAAGGAAGAAGCAAGATTATAAAAAACAGGTAGGTTTTTAGCATAAAAGTCATTTATTGAGAGAATGTAGACAAGTGTGTCTCTAGATGAAAAACAACACTTGCCTACCCTTTTATTTTTTCTCTTAACAAGAAATGTTCTTGCCCTCTAAGGTTCAAACAGATTTATTTCCAAGCATCGATGATACCTTTGAAGTCGTCTGCTTGGAGGGCAGCGCCACCAATGAGGCCACCGTCAACATCTGGCTTAGAGAAGAGTTCCTTAGCATTGCTGGGCTTGCAACTTCCACCATAAAGAATAGAAACATTCTCTGCTGCTTCAGCACCAAACTTTTCAGCGATAGTCTGACGGATAAATGCGTGCATTTCCTCTGCTTGCTCAGAAGTAGCCGTTTTGCCAGTACCAATAGCCCAAACGGGTTCGTATGCAAGAATAATGTGAGAGAACTGTTCCACAGTCAAATTAAATAATGAACCTTCTAACTGAGCCTTAACAACATCATTCTGGCGGTTAGCTTCACGATCTTCTAGAACCTCACCGATGCAAAAAATCACTTCTAGACCATTTGCCAAGGCAAGATTTACTTTTTCACGAAGTATTTCAGGAGTCTCAGCATAATAAGCACGACGCTCACTGTGACCAAGTATTACATATTGAGCGCCAGTACTCTTCACCATTTCGGCAGAAACTTCACCGGTATAAGCTCCCTTTTCTTTATCAGCGCAATTTTCAGCACCAAGACCAATTAGTTCAGGATTTAGGATACTAGCAACAGAAGCCAAATGGATAAATGGCGTGCAGATGACAACATCACATTTTGGAGCGTCAGCTGTAAGTTTCTCATTAAGTTCCTTTGCCAGAGCAATACCTTCTTGCAGGTTCTTATTCATTTTCCAGTTGCCTGCTACAATTTTCTTTCGCATAATTGTTAGTTTTAATTTTTTTTTGAAAATATAATGTTTATAGAATTTACTTCCAATCCATATACGATCAGCAAGGATAGCTAATAATACAGGAATGAGCCACCAGAGTAATAAAACTAACCCACTCTTAGTGGGGTTCCCGCTCTTCACAATCTCAGAAATTTGAGTTTGTTCATCAACACTTGGAAGATCATTTTGACTCCATTTTCCTATTATGACTCCATTCTTTAGCAAGAGCAAACCAGGATTGGAACGCACCATTGCTTTCAGCTGTGAAGGTTCTCCAAAAAACATCGGATATGCAGCACCCGAGCGATCAATCCAATCAGAAAAACTACCTGAAGCCTGGGAGGCCACACCTATCAATTTATAATGCTTGTCAACACAATAATCATACAAGTCATTGATTCGATCATTATTTCCATCATCAGCCTCTTTCTCCTCTGGTAAAGTAAGAAGAAAAGTAAAGGAAGTATCTGAAAGTAGCTCGTATGTCACATCTTCTCCCTTGGCTGTATATATATATATATTGGCCAATTCCATTGCTGCTTGATCTGGCACATTCCCTTCATAAGCCGACTTGATGTTTGTCCCAACATTGTATGGCGTGAAACTTATCACGGGTAAGTGGCGAAAAGAATAGACAGTAACACTCACCACATAGACCAAAGAACATACTGCTGTAATCCATTGATTCCTTTCTGAAATCAATCTAAGAATATATTGAGGACGCGCAGACAAGAATACAGAAGCAGCTAGCAACACCACATTCTTCAACAAAGTCTCCGAGTTAGAAAGCTTCAAGGCTGAACCAAAGCAACCACAATCTGGGACAGGATTGTACAGAAAAACATATAGTGTTATGCCTGTCATAACAAGCATAAAAATAGCAATAAAAATAGTTGTAAGTTTACGACGTATCCCCAACAACAAATTCACGCCCAACAGCAATTCAATTGCAGCCATTGCTCCTACAAACATCTGAAGCCAGATATTATTATCTGCAATGTGAAAGCCCCAATGCTGAAAATAGGCATTCAACTTTATGACCATGCCAACAGGATCAACTGCTTTGACAAAGCCAGAAAATATAAATACAACCGACAAGAGCAACACACTTATTCTTGTCAGCCAAAAGAGCAATATGTTGAGAGGCTTACTCAAGTGTTAATTTGATTAGTGCAAAAACTGCATAATTCATCATATCTCGATAATTAGCGGCGATCCCTTCAGATACCAACGTTTTTCCCTGCAAGTCTTCAATTTGTTTTGTTCTAGAAATCTTCATCAGAATCAAATCTGTATATGAACTTACACGCATAGCACGCCACACTTCATCATAGTCGTGATTTTTCTTTAGCATAAGCTCCATTGCGCTCGCGGTCATTCTATCGTAAAGGGCTAATGCCTCTTCAGTGGAAATATCATTTCCTGAAGATGCGCCTTTTTCTAATTGAATAAGTCCCATAGCAGCATAATTTACGATACCAATGAATTCCGGGACGATTCCTTCATCAACCAAAGCCTCCCCCTTTGTCTCCAAAGTGCGGATGCGATTGGCCTTGATATATATTTGATCTGTCAGTGACATTGGACGTAAAATTCGCCAAGCCACTCCATAGTCGTGCATCTTCTTTATAAATAAGTCACGACATATTGTTAAGACCTTTTGAAACTCCTCTTCTGTAGTCATAAAACATCAAGTATAAAACTAGAAATTTTCAATACTGCAAAGATAGTACTTTGCAAGCATAACAGCAAACTGCATCCACTTCAAAGCTTTGTAATCTCTAGGAGAGAGGTTCTCGCACTTGGATATTTTTGTTTCTGCAAACTGATACTATTTATCCCAAAGACGTATTTAAAGGTAGCTATAGAAAAACTAAAAATACAATAAGGATGTCAACGAATATCCTTATTGTATCCATCACCGCAATAAGGATATTATAAAATACAATAAAGATATTTTATAGCGTCTTATTCAACGATTTTACAAAATATTACAAACTATCTCCATCACACCCTCACAGAAAAAAATAAAAAAGAAAGACAACTACAATTCTGTGAAAGAATCGTAGTTGCCTACTTACTTTAAAAGAAGAGAAGCTCAACAGATCAGTCTCTTCCTATAGGTTTAGAACTTCCATCCTATAGTGAGCATTAAGCGATTTTGAATATTCTTTAACTTCTGACCTTGAACACTATGATCTGCGACAATCTGCACATCAGACGTGTATTCCTTTGTATCATGGAATGGATACACGGTCGTACTGCGTTGCTGATATTGATAAGCCAGATCTGCATAAAAACTCTTATTATGATATCCAAGTCCCAAAGTAAAGCGATTTGTGCCGCCTATATTTACATAGTCTGTACCCGTAGCATTGAACAAGGACTTGCTATCTTTATACGAAGTACCGGCATTTGGATAAAGATTCAAGAATGCTCCATCTTTGAAAGGACTGCTGACATAGTTATAACCTGCGCGAGCTGAAAAATTTGCATCTAAACGCATTTCTACACCTAAGCGCAACGTGTGTTGTCCACGTAGCCATGTATCAATCTGGTTATCGATGGCTGCATCACGATAACTACTGCTCCAAGAACCTCCGTAAATATCTGGAGTATAACTGGCAAAGCGAACACTTGCGGCAGGCAAATGCTTATATTCGTATTCTGCATCCAAAGCTAAACGATTGGCTACAGTTGTTGCCACATTCACATTCAACTTCCAAGGGGTGCGAATATTATAATCAAAGTCTCCAGTACGGTATCCTGCTTGTGTCTCTTTCTCCGTGCTACCGGGTGCAACAAATGGAGAATTCATCCACAGGATATTGTTCCCTGTTAAACTGTACCATGTAGGAGTAGAGAATGCTAAACCTATGCGGAACGGAGATTTCTTTATGGGGCGGAGAATAACGCCCAGCTTCAAATCAAAACCATTACCATTGATTGCCTCATCATTGGTCATGAAATAATCATGCATCTTACCCGTCCCGTCAGCGATACCTTCTTTGTAGAAAAGATGACTATTCCAATCTACATCATACACGCCCATAGTTAGACCTGCATATAGGCTATTATTGAAATTAAAGCTTAGATTGAAATCAAACTCATGAATACCGCCATGTTGCTCACGACGGTAATTATATGCATTAGCGCTTGTTGGGTTCCAAGACTCTACAGCTGTCGTTGAACCTGTCTTGAAAGTAGGCTCCAACATATAGGAATTATAAGCTGCATCCGTCAATGGCATTTTAAAAGAAAGAGAACCGTTGGAGTTTTGTGTATAATAATCTCCACCATACATATATCCGAGATTTGCAGCACTAATAGCCTGTGAAGCACCATTTGTAGAAACGTTCTCAATTCCAATATAATTTTTTAGATTCTTGCTCTTACGATAGTTAAAGCCAAAGTTCATAAACTTCAAACTATTGCCTCGAGTTGGAGTGGACCAAACAAAACCTATTTGGTCGAAACTTGCCCGGTTTCTACCTATATCATTGAAACGCTTCGCACCTTTTTCCATCAAGAAACTTCCTGTCATAGAAAAGTCGCTTCGACGATAGAGACCTATACCTGCTGGGTTCATACTCATAGTAGAAATGTCTGCCCCCAAAGCATTCATAGCACCCCCCATACCAACATAACGTGCCGTCCCATTGAGGTCCTCACTAGAGAAGCTTTCAACCTTATAGATATCCTGTGCGCTCAGCGGAAGCGCAAAAACTAGCGCTCCTAAAAGCAAATATGTCCTTTTCATCATTAAGAATCTTTTTTTAGTAAACTAAGCAATATTTTGTCTAAACTCATTAGCGACCAAAAGTACGGCCTCCGCCACTACCTCCTACGCTGCCTCCACCGCCTGTAGAGAAACCACCAGTGCTATTTCCAAAACTACGACCGCCACCAAAGGAGCCACCAGCTGGTTGTCCGAAACTTCGATTGGGAAACGTTTCCATACGTGGTACAGACTGACGCTGTGGTTGCTGCTGACTTTCGAAAGAACGGTTTCCAAAGGAGCGATTATTCGAAGAAGCATTAGGACGATTTCCAAAACTACGATTGTTGCTCATTGTAGTTCCCTCGAAACCTGTCCGACGGCCAGCAAAACCGCCACGTGACCCACTCACAGAAGCAGATGTATTACGGGCATCAAAATCTCGACGGCCTCCCCAGCCTCCGCGATTTGTGTCGCGCCAACCTCGTGGACCATAATTCCAAGTGTAGTAGTTCCAATAAGGATTGCCCCATCCCCAGTAGGAATTACTCCAACTCCAATACGGGTTATAAGGATTATAGTAACCACCCCAAGTCCAAGAATACCACGGATCATACCAACCATAACGATCGCTCCATCCCCATCGCGAATTCCAATACCAAGAAGAAGATAGCCAAGGATCGTATAAATAGGTATCATAGAAATCCCAATAGTAAGGACTTGCTACTACCACCATACGTGGTGAATGGAAACGAACAATACGTGCTGTACACTCACCATCTGGACTGTAATCTTCATTATCATAATAAGCTGAACTAGAAGATTTAGTTTTTGAATCGCGACGATTATATTCGTCCACACTACGCTTACTACTACGGCCTTCATACCAAGTAGAATTATTGTCGTTCTCTATTCTTTGATAAGAAGAGTTTGACACATTCTCTTTTGTCTCTTGCCCGTTAGGAACAAAGTAGACATCGTCTTGCGCATAGCCGCCCATAACGCCCATGCAGACAAATGACAAAAATAAAAACGACTTCTTCATAATTTTGTTATAATTTATTCTTTTCTTATTTTAAAGGAGACGTAAGAGGCGCATAAAAGTTACACTCCGTCTTGTTAAATTATCTTTTATTCACAATTTCTTTATTAAATCCTCCAAATCTATACAAACTGAAATTTCAAGAAAACTTTAATTGTAAGAATCTTCAACAAATGATACACCTTTTAATACACACGAATTTCATCTCCCACCCTTGCTTGATAAGAATAAGGAAAATTATTCATTTTATAGAGATACTTAAGCTGAATACCATAACGTTGAGCTATTGAATAAAGACTTTCACCAACTTGCACTTTGTGCTGACGATCTTTGTATACGCTTGCGGCACGTTTACCTTTTTTATCGAGAAAAATTATATCGCCAGCTTTCAATACATAGTGTTCTGGCAATTCATTAAACTTTTTAAGGCGATGCTCTGATACACCAGTTTGACGAGATATGATTTCTAGTTTGTCACCAGCATTGGCCACAACATAACGAAGTCCATTACATTGACGGACAACCATCTGTATTGAATTCGCACTTACTGCTGTTTGGGATATACGAGGAAATTCGTTTGCAACTACCACGAATGGCTTGGAAAAGGATATACGATCATATTGCGTTAAATCGTATAAATCAATCAAACTTATCAACTTGTCTGCATACTTTGGGTTTGTAGCATATCCTGCAGCCTTCAAGCCTCTTGCCCAACCTTGATAATCAAGTTTATCAAGCTGAAAAAGAGACGCATATCTACTCCGTGTTGTTAAAAACAAAGAATGATCCTCGTAACTCTGTTGAGGATTCTCATATTTCCTAAAACGTTCCCCTCTTTTGTCATCATCTTTAAAGACAAACGCTCCGTCCCAAGTTCCACCTGTCTTGATACCAAAATGATTGTTAGCAGTTATAGCGAGGAAACTTGTCCCGGCCCCACTTTCCAATAAACCTTGGGCAAGAGTTATACTAGCAGGAATACCATAACGCCGCATCTGCTCAATAGCCATTCCCTTATAGGTGTTGATGTACTGCTTATAAGCCTCATTTTGCGCTTTCGCGTAACAAGAACCTAGGCATAGCAATAATAAGAGTATAATCTTTCTCATAGATGCAAAATTACAAGATGCAGTATACAAAACAAATTTTTCTATTGATTATTTCTTTATTCCTTTACTCTTCCATTCTTTTTTTATATAAATTAAAAATTTTATCAAGTTTTTATCTCATAAAAACTAAGGGAGTCTGTTAAATCAAAATATATTCACACAGAAGTCCTAAAAGTTTTATACTCTTCAACTAATAAACTAAAAGATACGAACAAAAGAATATAATTCATTTTTAGTGGTAAATAAAGAAAAAGCGCTACTTTTGCACAGAAACAACTTTAATGAGCAAAAATAGTTTTAATTCTACAAAACAATTATGATTGAATATCAAGACTTTGTTGGGCTTATTGAGAAAAGCATTAAAGAAAACTGGGATCGAAATGCTTTCACCGACTACCAGGGCAGCACATTACAATTTCACGATGTTGCAAGAAAGATTGAGAAACTCCACATACTCTTTGAAAATGCAGGTATTAAGCCTGGTGACAACATAGCTCTATGTGGGCGTAATAGTTCGGCGTGGGCAAGTGCTTTTTTAGCAATCCTAACATACGGAGCAGTTGCAGTCCCCATCCTTCACGAATTTAAGGCACCTCAGGTTCACGACATTGTTAATCACTCTGATGCCAAATTACTTTTTGTTGGCGATCAAGTATGGCCTACGATAAAGGCTGACGAGATGCCTAAACTAGAAGGAATCATCAACATCCCAGACTATAGTCTTCTAATAAGTCGCAGCGAATCACTAACAGAAGCACGTGAAACGCTCAATAAGAAGTTTGGTGAAAAATACCCCAAATACTTCCGTGCAGAACACGTCAAATATAAGGCTGCAGATGATCCCAATCGTCTTGCTATATTGAATTATACCAGTGGAACTACTAGCAATTCAAAGGGGGTATTAATCCCATATCGTGCACTCTGGTCTAATATGGACTTTGCAGAAAAAGCATTAGGACACATCATTAAGCCAGGATCAAAAATCATTAGTATCCTACCTATGGCACACATGTACGGTATGTCCTTTGAGTTTCTATATGAAGTTTTGAGTGGTACACATATATATTTCCTTACACGCCTACCATCCCCAAAAATCATATTCCAGGCCTTTGCAGAAGTAAAGCCAGATTTAATCATAAGTGTTCCGCTGATTATCGAAAAGATTATTCGCAAAGCAGTACTTCCACAACTGCAAACCCCCAGCATGAAACTATTGCTCCGCTTGCCGGTTATTAGCGATAAGATTTGTCAAAGAATCCGCGAAAAACTATATAATGCATTCGGTGGAAACTTCTATGAAATCATCATTGGTGGAGCTGCCTTTAACAGCGAAATAGAACAATTACTTCACAAGATAGGTTTTAACTACACTGTGGGATATGGTGCAACAGAATGTGCTCCTATTATTTCATATGCAGATTGGAAAGAATTACCGCTAGGTTCTTGCGGCCGTATTGTCCCGCATATGGAAGTAAAAATAGACAGCCCTGATCCTGAAAATATTGTTGGAGAAATCATGGTACGCGGTGCTAACGTAATGCTCGGATATTATAAGAATCCAGAAGCTACAGCAGCAGTCATCGACAGTGATGGCTGGTTTCATACAGGGGATTTAGGTATACTTGATGCAGATGGCTTTCTATACATCCGCGGGCGCTCTAAAAACATGCTACTTGGCTCCAGCGGACAGAATATCTATCCCGAAGAGATTGAGGACAAACTAAATACACTACCTTATGTGAGCGAATCCATCGTAATTCAAAAAGGAGAGAAACTCTATGGTCTAGTTTATCCAGATTTCGAAGAAGCACAAAAAGATGGTTTGGATGATGAGATGCTTGCAGCACAAATGGAGCAAAATAGAAAAGAACTAAACTCTATAGTAAATAATTACGAACAACTTTCTGGCATCAAAATATTCCAAGAAGAATTTGAGAAAACGCCCAAGCGTAGTATCAAACGCTTCCTCTATGCTGATGCAGAGATTTAAAAACCTCTTTCGAAAAACAAATACCTGTAATTTATAAAGTTATTATCCCTGTTTTCTTTCTGAAGACGGGGATTTTTCTTTAACTTCGCAACAAAATTTCGTTTCATGAATGATATTCAAAAAGATCTTGATCAACTAGCACAAAACGATAGCATGATTCTTCGCTCTGAGAACTTGGTGAAGAAGTATGGTAAACGAACGGTCGTTAATGGCGTCTCTTTTGAAGTACACCAAGGCGAAATTGTTGGTCTTCTTGGCCCAAACGGAGCAGGTAAAACCACATCTTTCTACATGACTACAGGGTTAGTTGTTCCAAACGCTGGACACATTTACCTAAATGATCATGATATCACGACATATCCAGTCTACAAACGAGCACGTTATGGTATTGGTTATTTAGCTCAAGAAGCTAGCGTATTTCGCACCATGAGTGTTGAAGATAATATCATGTCCGTCTTAGAAATGACTGGTAAACCTCTAGAATACAGAAAAGAAAGATTGGAAAGTCTTATTTCTGAATTTCGCCTCCAAAAGGTTCGAAATAATAATGGCAATCAATTATCGGGAGGTGAACGACGAAGAACAGAGATTGCGCGCTGCCTAGCCATTGACCCTAAATTTATCATGCTTGATGAACCTTTTGCAGGCGTCGACCCAATTGCCGTTGAAGATATTCAATATATAGTTTGGAAACTGAAAGATAAACATATCGGAATTCTTATTACAGATCATAACGTAGAAGAAACTCTCTGCATCACAGATAGAGCTTATTTGCTATTCGAGGGGCGTATTCTCTTCCATGGCACTCCAGAAGAATTAGCGGATAATCAAACAGTACGCGATAAATACCTTACCAATTCATTCAAATTACGAAAAAAAGACTTCCAACTGATGGAAGAACAACGAGAACAAAAGATATGAAACACTTTTTTGCAACTCTTTTACTTGCTACTCCCCTTTCATCCTTTGCAGACACCATTGCAGTGAAGCAGGCTGAAATAGTTGGACCAGTAACATTTTCCTCTCCTTATATTATATCGGAAAAGAACCAAAAAGGTCAGACATTCAACCAACAAGAATTCTTCAACAACAATATTTCTCTCTTGCAAGAGAAATCTATGAGCACAATCGATAGAGGTGCTGCACTGACTGCTGAAGCTCCAACAATGCGTGTTCTGCGCTTTAAGTTGAGAACAGATCGATTTATTTCAGCAAGACTAAACATCAGAAGTTTAGCATACTATACAACTTACGTTAATGGCCAAGAAGCAAATAGTTCTCTACGCTTGAAGCCAGGAGATACAACTATTGAATTATTGTGTCTCACCAATAAGACGGATAAAGACTCTTTCTTTGTACAAATTGAAGGCAGAGATCTCACCGGATTACAAATAAATGCTCCAGGGAAACATCTGTGGAGTCAAGAAGACATGCTCTTTGGGCCACACTACTGGGGAGTCTCTGTTTCTCCTAATGGACGTTATATCTCCTACTCTATCTACAATACACGCAAAGATGGTAGTGCAGCCTATAAGACTTATATAAAAGAAGCTAAAACGCACAAAATTATTCGGCAATACAATGATTTTGTTGCAACACAGTGGATTCCAACCACAGATAAACTTTATACTACCAGAAAAGATGAAAAAGGGAATACGAATCTGTTTAGCATAAATTTAGAAACTTCTGAAGAAACACTTATTGCCGCTAATATTCCAGAAGGTGACTTCACCTTGAGTCCAACAATGGACTATCTCATCTATGATAAGGAGCAAAAAGGTAGTACTGATTTAGAAGGAACAAAACGCATAATAGATCCAGATGATCGCATACCAGGTTGGCGCGATCGATCAGATCTATTTATGTACAATCTAAAGACAAAACAAATGCAACGTCTTACATTTGGTGATCGTAGTATTCATCTGTACGATATTTCATCGGATGGTAAAAAAATTCTCTTTGCATGGAATAAAATGACGCCTAGTAAGACACCTTTTGATGCAATAACAATCTTGGAGATGGATGCTCACACACTAAAGGTAGACACCCTTCTCTGTGAACAACCTTTTATTTCATCTGCAAGTTATTCGCCTGATGGACAGCAACTGCTTGTCAAAGCATCTCCTTGGTCGTTTAATAAAATAGGATGCGAAGTCAAAACTAATCAAATTCCAAATTCATTTGACTATCGTCTTTATCTTTACGATATTGCAAGTAAAAAAGTTACTCCCCTATTAAGAAATTTCAAACCAAATGTAAAGAACTACGAATGGTTGAAGGGAGACGGAAAAATCTATTTTAATGCTGAAGATGGATTCAATATTTCACTTTTTAGTCTTAATCCAAAAACACTAAAAGTAGAACGGCTGAATCTTCCCATTACAAACATTCAACAATATTCTATAGCAGAGAATAGTAGTAAACCTTTGCTACTTGTCACAGGGCAAAGTGGAGAGATTGCACGCCAAATGTTCCTTGGAGTCGCAGGGCAAAAGATGAATAAATTTGGAGAGATCAACTTTGAAAAAGAGATGAACGATGTAGCACTGCCTAAGTGCATCGATTGGAACTTTAAAGCTTCGCGTGGGGATACTATTCATAATTTCTACTATCTTCCTGCGAATTTTGATACCTCAAAGAAGTATCCAATGATTGTTTACTATTATGGAGGTTGCTCTCCAACTAGCAAGAATCTAGAAGGCTTTTGGCCCCTTTCTGCTCTAACAAGCCAAGGTTATATCGTACTCATTCTTGAGCCAAGCGGTGCCACAGGATTTGGTCAAGAATTTGCAGCTCGCCACGTAAATACCTGGGGAGATGAGAGTAGTGATGATATTATTGAAGGTGTTAAAAGGTTCTGTTCTGAGCATTCATTCATTAACTCAAAGAAAATCGGATGTATGGGAGCTTCTTATGGAGGATTTATGACGCAATACTTACAAACTAAAACAAATCTATTTGCAGCCGCCATTAGTCATGCTGGTATCAGCGATATAACGGCATATTGGGGAGGTGGATATTGGGGGTATACCTATGGAGAAACAGCTGAATATGGAAATTTCCCATGGTCTAATCCTGACCTATTCGTAAAGCACAGCCCTCTCTACAATGCAGACAAGATTCATACTCCATTATTATTATTACACGGAACGGACGATACTAATGTCCCTACTAATCAAAGTCAAGCATTATATACTGCTCTACGAATATTAAATCGTCCAACAGCCTATATAACATTTGATGGAGAGAATCATGTAATCAGTAAGTTCAAGAATAGAATGGCTTGGCAGGAAATTATCAACGCATGGTTCGCTATGTGGTTGAAAGATGAACCGCAATGGTGGAATTCTCTCTATCCTGGAGATTGTTTTGATAAAAATTAAAAAATCAAAAACAAAGTATCACAACAATAAAGATCTCACAAGCATATTAAATATATTAATAGTAACTCTACACCGTCTTAAAGAAGAGTCTTATATGACTTTCCCGAATAAACGACAACAGAAATCAATCATGTTATGCTTATTGAATTAAAAAATATAGATATTGCTCATAGAGATAAAACGCTCATAAGTAATGTAGAATTCTATGTAGAAGAAGGCGAATTTGTCTATATCATTGGTAGCGTTGGCTCAGGGAAAAGTTCCTTGCTAAAAACTCTTTATGGTGAACTTCCCATCACCAAATCTAACTCAGATGAAGTTATATCCAACATCTTAGATGTTAATCTATTAACTGTAAAAAGTAAACACTTGCCTGAGCTACGCCGACAACTGGGAATTATCTTTCAAGATTTTCAGCTGTTACATGATAGAACTATTGGTGACAATCTTGATTTTGTACTCCGTGCCACAGGCTGGAAGAAAAAAAACGAACGATCTCAACGCATAGAAGAAGTTCTTAACTTAGTAGAACTCACTGATAAAAAAGATAAATTTCCACATGAGCTTTCTGGTGGTGAACAACAACGCATTAGTATTGCTCGTGCACTTTTAAATAAGCCGCGTATCATTTTAGCCGATGAACCCACGGGAAATCTTGACCAAAATACAGGATACAAAATTGTACAAATACTGAGAAACGTATGTGAACAAGGAACAACAGTTTTAATGGTAACTCACAATCTTAACTACCTTAGTCGCTTTCCTGGTATTGTATATCGAATAGAAGGTTTTTCCATTAAAGATGTAAGTAACGAATATAATACTCCTATAGAATTAGATTAAAGCAGAATTATGAAGATACAGAAATTTGGTGGTACCTCAGTAGGTACTCCGCAGCGAATGAAAGAAGTATGCAACCTCATTACGCAAGAGAAGGGAAATATCGTAGTATTATCAGCTATGTCTGGCACGACAAATAGCTTGGTAGAAATTGCAGACTATTTCAAAAAAGGAAATCCAGAAGCAGCTAGTGGAGTCATTAATAGGCTCCGCTCCAAATATGCACAGCATATAGAAGATCTTTACTCTTCTGAAGAATCGAAACAACGGACACTGAGCTTCCTTGATGAAGAATTTACTCTTCTTCATTCTTTTGCATGTGTATCTTTTACTGATACTGTAGAAAAAACAATTGTTGCACAAGGTGAAATTATTAGTACCAATATGGTCACTAACTACCTCACTGAACAAGGAATAAAAGTAAAACTTCTTCCTGCACTATCTTATATGCGACTTAGTGAAAATGGTGAGCCAGATCTTCCATATATTAAAGAACATTTGAGTGAGCTTTTACAAGCTAATCCTGCGGATCTTTATATTACTCAAGGATTTATTGCTCGCAATGCAAAGGGGGATATAGATAATTTACTACGTGGTGGGTCTGACTATACTGCATGTCTAATTGGAGCCGGATTGAAAGCTGAAGAAATTCAGATTTGGACAGATATAGACGGCATGCACAATAATGATCCTCGGGTTGTAGAAAATACAGAAGCAGTTCGCCAACTCAACTTTGAAGAAGCTGCTGAATTAGCTTATTTTGGAGCAAAAATTCTTCATCCTACTTGTATTCAACCAGCTCGCTATGCAGGCGTCCCAGTAAAATTACTAAATACAATGGACCCCAAGGCTCCAGGAACAGTTATCAACAATGAGATGATGCCTAATAAAATTAAAGCTGTCGCAGCAAAAGATAATATTACCGCTATCAAAATTGTTAGTTCACGTATGTTACTGGCAACAGGATTTCTCTCAAAAGTTTTTGAAATCTTTGAAACATATAAGACTAGTATCGATATGATTACAACATCCGAAGTTGGTGTATCTTTGAGTATCGACAACAAGAGCCAACTAACTCAAATTGTTGAAGAACTCAAAAAATACGGTACAGTTGAAGTAGATGAAGAGATGTGTATAATTTGTGTTGTTGGCGATCTACGTTGGGGGAACGTTGGCTTTGAATCCCGCGTCTCTGAAGCAATGGCCAATATACCAGTACGCATGATTAGTTATGGTGGTTCCAACCACAACATATCCTTCCTTGTGCGCGAACAAGATAAGAAAAATGCACTGATTGCTCTCAGCGCAAAACTCTTTAATTAACAATATGCAAAATATGCCATTTCCTATAGATTGGTTTCAGCAGCAAACAACTCCTTTCTACTACTACGATTTTAGAATTCTTCAAAAAACATTGGAGGCAGCAAAAAAGGCTGTAGCGGAAAACAACAACTATCATTTACATTATGCTGTTAAGGCCAATTCTAATCCACAAATTCTAAAAAAGATTAGCCAAGCTGGACTTGGAGCTGACTGTGTAAGTGGTGGAGAAATAAAAGCAGCTCTAGCTGCAGGGTTTCCAGCTTCTAGCATTGTCTTCGCAGGAGTTGGAAAAGCCGATTGGGAAATAAAACTTGCTTTAGAAGTACAAATCAGTTGTTTCAATGTAGAAAGTATCCCTGAACTATACGTCATAAACGACTTAGCTGCAGAGCAAGGAGTAAAAGCAAATATTGCATTCAGAATTACCCCGAACATAGATGCACATACAAACTCAAAAATTACAACGGGACTCAGAGAAAACAAATTTGGAATAGCGATGGAGGATATGGTTTTTGCTGTTAAAGAGGCCATATCTCTCCCTCATATCAATTATGTAGGACTACATTTTCATATTGGAAGCCAAATTCTTGACATTTCCCGCTTTGCTGTTTTATCTGAACGTATTAACAAACTTCAGGATCAATTAGATGCAGAGAATATTAAAACATCAACTATAAATGTTGGAGGAGGATTGGGAGTTAACTATGAATATCCTGATGAGCATCTCATTCCAGACTTCAAAAAATATGTTGATACATTTCGTCAAATTCTCAAATTGCGATCTGGACAACAGGTACATTTCGAATTAGGCCGTAGCATAGTTGCACAATGTGGTACTTTAATTAGTAGAGTTCTATATGTAAAAGAAGGGCACCACAAAAAGTTTCTCATTCTTGACGCAGGTTTTACAGATCTCATACGACCAGCCATGTATAATGCTTTTCATCTTGCGCAAAACCTGACAGCAACTACAAAAAAAATAGAGAAATATGATATCGTAGGCCCCATTTGCGAAAGTAGTGATATATTTATAAAGGATTTCTACATGCCTGAAGGCAAACGCGGAGATCTGATTGCCTTTCGTTCTGCAGGTGCCTATGGGGAAATTATGGCGAGCCAATATAATTGTCGCTCACTACCAAATAGTATCGTCTCAGAATAGCACCTAGAAACTTTAGCTTTCACAAGCTTTTAAAAAAAATATTCTGATAAAAGACAATATATTTATTCGTACATTTGCTCAAACAATCTATTTTTTATGTTTATACAAAAATTTCTAACTCGATTTGGAAGATACATAGAATTGATGGGACGAACTTTTGGACGCCCCGACAATTGGAGAATGTTCGGAAAACAATACCTAAAAGAGATGGCTCAACTTGGAGTTGATTCCATTGGCATTGTCTTGCTAATCTCGTTTTTTATAGGTGCTGTAATTTGTATTCAAATCAAACTGAATATTCAAAGTGCTTGGATGCCATTATGGGTATCTGGCTACGTAACTCGTGAAATTATGTTGCTAGAATTCTCTAGTAGTATTATGTGTCTTATCCTCTCAGGAAAAGTAGGTTCCAATATTGCTTCTGAGTTAGGCACAATGAGAACTACACAGCAGATAGATGCGCTTGAGATTATGGGAGTTAATTCGGCTAATTACTTAATCTTACCTAAGATTTTTGGTCTCTTAACTATGATGCCTTTCTTGGTAATATTTAGTACTGGGAGCGGTATATTGGGCGCTTACTGCACTGCGTGGATTGGTCATATAATTACAGCATCTGACTTAACGGCAGGTTTACAACACGACTTTGAAAGTTGGTTCTTTTGGATGGGAGTCATAAAGTCGCTATTTTTTGCATTCATCATCTCAAGTGTTTCATCTTTCTTCGGATATACTGTAGAGGGTGGATCTATTGATGTAGGCAAAGCATCTACTAATGCTGTAGTTTCCAGCAGCATGTTAATTCTTTTCTCAGACCTTTTCTTAACACGACTTCTTTCATGATAGAACTACAACACTTATACAAATCTTTTGAAGATAAAGACGTATTAAAAAATATTACTACGACTTTTGAAAATGGTAAGACAAATTTAATAATTGGCCAAAGTGGCTCAGGAAAGACTGTCCTGATAAAGTGCACTGTAGGCCTCTTTTCTCCAACAAAGGGAGATATCATCTATGATGGACGCTCTTTCGTAAATATGAAAAAGACAGAACGTGCGTTACTTCGCCGAGAAATGGGTATGATCTTCCAAAATGCAGCATTGTTCGATTCAATGCCTGTCTTGGATAATGTAATGTTCCCATTAGATATGTTTTCAAGCGAAAATTATGCACGGCGAAAAAAGCGTGCTGAATACTGTCTAGATCGCGTAAATCTATTAGATTCAAAAGCTAAATATCCAGATGAAATTTCTGGAGGAATGCAAAAACGTGTAGCCATTGCACGCGCAATTGCTATGAACCCTAAATATCTGTTTTGTGATGAACCTAATTCTGGCTTAGATCCAAAAACATCTTTGGTCATTGATGAACTGATTCATAGCATTACGCAAGAAAGTAGTATCACAACTATTATCAATACTCACGACATGAACTCCGTAATGGGAATTGGCGAACACATTCTATATATTTATAAAGGACATAAAGAATGGGAAGGGACAAAGGATGAAATTATAAATTCAGACAACGAACGCTTAAATTCCTTTGTCTTTGCATCAGATCTTTTTAGGAAAGTAAGAAACGAAATGACAGACTCTAACAAATAAATTATTTTCTGACAAAAGAGAAACTTAAAAAGGTACAATCTCAAAAAAGACTGTACCTTTTAATTTTGTCGCTATTCTTCTTACTTTACTTTAGCAACAATTGCTTTGAATGCAGCAGGATTATTAACAGCAAGATCTGCTAAAACTTTGCGGTTAATTTCAATACCTGCTTTGTGGAGATTACCCATCAATTGAGAATAGGAAAGTCCCTCAAGACGTGCAGCAGCATTAATTCGCTGAATCCAGAGAGCACGGAAATTACGTTTCTTTGAACGGCGGTCACGGAAGGCGTATGTAAGACCTTTTTCCCAAGTATTCTTAGCTACAGTCCAAACATTTTTGCGAGCACCATAGTAACCGCGAGTGAGTTTCAGAATTCTTTTACGTCTTGCTCTAGATGCAACGTGATTTACTGATCTTGGCATTTTTTTAATTCTTTTTGGAGCTTAGCGCCGCATAACAGTAGTTATCGGTCTTTGGAGCTAAACAACCGGTTAAACTTAAAATGAACTAATTTTAACGGAGGCAAAGAAGTTCGCGAACTTGCTTCAGATTTGTCTTGTCAGCGATTGCGACATGAACAAGATTACGCTTTTGTTTCTTTGTTTTCTTTGTCAGAATGTGACTGTGATAAGCGTGACGGCGTACCACTTTACCCGTTCCAGTAAGAGCAAATCTTTTCTTTGCGCTGGAATTAGTTTTTACTTTTGGCATTGCTTTTAATATTAAATATATAAAATTAATAGGCGGCTGAGTGATATACCAAACACAGCGCGCACTTTCTTTAGTTAAAAATCTTCACCTTCTATTTTGGGACCAGTATACTCCTTCTTAGCCTTTTGTTGTGGAGCCTTACGTTCAGCCTTATCAAATAAGTCTTCAGACTTAGTAGTCTTTTTCACTGGTACCTTTTTGGGAGAAATAAAGATAATCATTCTTTTTCCTTCCAATACTGGCATTTGTTCGACCTTACCAAATTCTTCTAGATCATTGGCAAATCGAAGAAGAAGAACTTCTCCTTGCTCTTTAAACAAAATAGAGCGTCCACGAAAGAATACATAAGCTTTCACCTTATTACCTTCTTCAAGAAAGCCTTTGGCATGCTTCAACTTAAAATTATAATCGTGGTCATCTGTTTGCGGCCCGAAACGAATCTCTTTTACTTCCACCCGCACTTGCTTAGCTTTTAATTCCTTTTGGTGCTTCTTTTGTTGATAGAGGAATTTGCTATAATCAATAATACGGCATACTGGAGGCGCAGCATTGGGCGAGATTTCAACCAAATCTAGACCTTTTTGCTCCGCAAGTTGCAACGCTTGACGAGTAGAAAGAACCTGACTCTCTATCTCATTACCAACAATGCGTACCTCAGGGACTCTAATCTGCCTGTTAATGCGATACTGCAACTTATTCTTGTCGTTCTTCAATTTACTAATATTGATGTTAATATTGAACTATGGGTACTATTCTCCCAAAGCGGTTGCAAATTTATAAAAGAAAAAGAGAAGGACAAAGCATTTCTTTATTTTTTTACCTTATCCTTCTCGTATATAGCTATTTCTGTTCTACAGATAAGTTACTTATAACAAATTTTCCTTTTCTTTGACTACCTCTGCAAGAACAAATTGACCAAATTCAGAAATTGACATAACTCCTTTGTCACCTTCTCCCTGCCGACGAACACTAACTTTTCCTTCAGCAGCTTCTTTCTCTCCAACGATCAATAAGTACGGAGTATGTTTTATCTCATTATCACGAATCTTTCTACCAATTTTTTCGCTACGGGAATCTGTTTCACAACGAATTCCTAAATTTAGTAACTCATGACGAATATTCTCCGCATAATCATTAAACTTATCCGAAATAGGTAGAATAACACATTGCTCAGGAGTTAACCACAGAGGGAACTTACCTGCAGTATGCTCGATAAGGACAGCAACGAAACGCTCTAAAGAACCAAAAGGAGCACGATGTATCATCACAGGACGATGTTTCTTGTTGTCCTCGCCAGTATACTCGAGTTCAAAACGCTCAGGAAGGTTATAGTCTACTTGAATTGTACCCAACTGCCAACGACGCCCTAAGGCATCTTTCACCATGAAATCAAGTTTAGGTCCATAGAACGCAGCCTCACCAATTTCTTCATGCACATTAAGTCCTTTTTCTTTACAAGCCTCTCGAATAGCATTTTCACTTTCTTCCCAAATCTCATCAGAACCAATATACTTCTCTGTATCTTTGGGATCACGCAGCGAAATCTGAGCCTCATAAGTTTCAAAGTTGAATGTTTTGAAAACCTTCAAGATAATATCAATGACTGATTCAAACTCTGCCTTTACTTGGTCTGGGCGTACAAAAATATGAGCATCATCTTGAGTAAATGTACGCACACGCGTCAAGCCATGGAGCTCGCCACTCTTCTCATAGCGAAACACAGTACCAAACTCTGCAACACGAAGGGGTAAATCTTTATACGACCGTGGCTTGCGAGCATAAACTTCACAATGATGAGGGCAGTTCATAGGCTTAAGCATATATTCTTCATCTTCTTCGGGAGTATGAATGGGCTGGAATGCATCTTTCCCATAATGATCATAGTGTCCCGAAGTAACATAGAGATTCTTACCTCCAATACCAGGAGTTATCACCTCTTGATAGTCGTATGGTCTCAAGAGACTTCTCAACATTTCTTGCAATCCCAAGCGCAATTGAGTCCCCTTTGGCAACCAAATAGGTAGTCCTTTTCCTACGCGCTCAGAGAACATAAAGAGTTCCATCTCTTTACCAATCTTTCTATGGTCACGCTTTTTTGCCTCCTCTAAAAGAGTCAGATACTCTTCAAGCATCTTTTTCTTGGGGAATGTGATACCATAAATACGAGTCATCTGCTCGCGTTTCGCATCACCACGCCAAAAAGCACCTGCAACACTCATTATCTTAACAGCTTTAATTAAGCCTGTTGAAACAAGGTGTGGACCACGACAAAGATCTGTAAACTTACCTTGAGTATAAGTTGTAATTGTCCCATCCTCCAAGTCTTGATCAATGTGTTCACATTTATAAACTTGGCCATCCGCCTTGAACTCTGCAAGTGCATTTTCCTTGGAAACTTCTTTACGCACAACAGGCTCGTTCTTTTTTGCCAATTCCAACATCTTAGCTTCAATCTTGCTAAAATCATTTTCAGAAATTGTCTGCCCGTCTGCTGGCATTACATCATAGAAGAAGCCATTTTCTACAGCTGGACCAAAACCAAACTGAATACCAGGATATAATTCCTGCAAAGCTTCTGCCAACAAGTGGGCCGATGTATGCCAAAATGTATGTTTACCCTCTTCGTCGCTAAACTTATAAAGCGCAATCGTAGCATTCTCCAAGATTGGACGATTCAACTCTACAGTATCTCCATTCACACTGCAACTAACAACATCGCGTGCTAGTGCTGGAGAAATGCTTTCTGCAATCTGAAGTCCCGTTACGCCACTTTCATATTCACGGACAGAACCATCCGGAAAAGTAATTTTAATCATATTACGCATTTTTATTCATTTCTGCAAAATTAGGTCAATTGTACAAAAGTACAAAATTTAGCTTCCATAAATCAAGATATTTCTGTATTTTACCTAGAATTTGTTTTTCCCAAAAAGCTTTTATCAACGAATAGCTAAGTTTTTCCGATACTCTCCATAAGACAAAGATTCTACATACAAACTAGGCAATCAGATTCAAGATAAAATCCAATTGCCCAGTAGATTATCTTATATGTTCCACGTCTGTCTACTTAATAAACACTTTCCGTCCATTCTGAATATATAAGCCATGAGCTGGGTGCTGAACTTTGCGACCTTGGAGATCATATACTCCCTCTAGATTCGTTTGGAATACTTCAGTAGAGGCAATTCCTGTCTGAACTTTTCCATAATCGAAACTCACAAGTCCATTATTTACTGCAATATTATATAAATGAGTCTTGAAACGCCCTATATAAGCAGACGCCCAGCGAGAATATAGAAGGTTATCGGTAAAGAATTCAGACGAGTTTGTGGTCCCCGGAAAAAGATCGTTTTGATAGCCTGCCCACGATGCAAGATAAATTCCTGACTTATTACCATCAGCTGGAACATAAGTAAAACGCGGATGATCTGTAATATTATTCAAAATATTAGCCACCCACGCAGACTGATTATAATCAACATGTGTAATCAGCAACCCTGTCCCCATAAAAGAAGGATACCAGGTGTCCACTTGACGATTCTCCAATAAGAAATATTCCTTGTCATTAACAGGATTTACAATGCGATAACATGAAACACTATCAGCAGATTCATTTGCAAAACTATAAAGCTTGTATTGAAGAGAATCTTTAAGATCCACTACACGTTGCCAACCCAAAACAGAACGCTCATAGGCATTATAACCAATCGGTCTATAGCCATTATAGGCATATTGTCCATAATCCATCACGCTCCAATAGTCCATATTTTTAATGGTATCACCTTTCTCGTCAACAATTTTTCCCCGAGTATTATA
Organism: Alloprevotella sp.; assembly: GCF_057240785.1. Classification (NCBI taxonomy): domain Bacteria; kingdom Pseudomonadati; phylum Bacteroidota; class Bacteroidia; order Bacteroidales; family Prevotellaceae; genus Alloprevotella; species Alloprevotella sp. Next base: position 109,984 of record NZ_DBHHRH010000032.1, read on the forward strand.
AAAGTCAGGTAAACCAAGCGCATGGCCAAATTCATGAACCATAATGCCCATTCCTGCAAAAACCTGTTTTCCAGAATAGACCTTAGATACAAACTGTGGATTTGTTTCATTGCCCACATAATATGAACCTACCTTATATCCATTGATCTTGACTTCTTGGGCGTCAAGGGAACGAAAATGCGGCCAAAGATAATCCTGAGAACCACTTATGCGTTCTGTATTATGTTCTCCCATTCCTGCAAAAAAAATTCCGACTAGTGGGATTTTCCCATCAACAAGAAACTGAGAAAAATCAACACCTGCAGCATTAGCCTTTTCCAAGACCTCCTGAACAAACTCTAAGCATCTTGTATCTCGATGTCCGTTTTCATCAGCTCCATAATGAGCATAGCCAGCTCCCACTTCAACTTTTGCAACAATCACATAATTCGGAGTAAAAAGGCCTTTACTTTGCGAAATAAAGTAATCACGAACACTACCCTTACAATACTTTTCATCTTTATATCCAGGCTCATTAAAGAAGCGAGTAAGCTTTTCCTTAGTCGTTGTAGATTGGAATTTCGTATCCGCAAACTCTACCATAATTATAGGAATTTTGGGAGAGCCAATACTCTTAACTGCGCCTTTTCCTGAGACTCCATAAGTTCCTAAGCCATTAGAATTTACAGTAGCAAATGTTTTTTTCTCAATTCTCTTCGGTAGAATTTGATTTGATAAAGCGTCTTCACTTAATGCAGATTTAGCGACAAAATGCTGTTCTTCCTTATTTCTATTATTTACGGAATGAGCTACAACCAGAGATGATTTAAATCCATCTTCCGAAGAGATAGCATAGCAAAGGCTATTATTTTGCGAATTATAAAATAATACTTTACCATCCTGTGTAAGATAATATATCAAGGATTCTTTAGATATCGATACAACAGAAATCTCACTACCATCTGCTTGTTGATATATGAATGCAGGACGAGTGGGAATATTAGCCAAAGATGTTATTGCCAAGAGTAAAGAGACAATAAAAAGACAAAAAAACCTATTCATGATCAATGTATTTCGAAATACTTACCGATGCCAAAATTATGAATTTCATTTCATAAAGCAAAATTTTTATATAAATGAGCCAAAAATGTGTTTAAATGATAGTTTAAACCAGAGCAATACACCAGACGTATAATTTCCCAAAGCATATTTTAAAAGAACTCAGACAACGGCATAGTATTACGATAGAAACACCATAATCGATATTTATAGAGTTATGAGGGCACTTTATAAATTTTTTAGCACTCAGCTTTATTACAATCGCTTAAGTTCTCTTTATATTGTTTCTATAACCACAAATGCATCTTTCTTAAGTTCACTTCCAAATATCTCCTATTTCTCTTTACCTTCCACTAGAATTTTACTTGCCTCAAAGAAAACGATACAATAAGGCTGCCAACTGATATCCCTATTGCATCAGTTGGCACAATAAGGAAATTCTTAAACGTTATAAGGAAATTCTTAAATACTGCTCTGTACTGAAAAAGGCATATCAAATGAACAAAAGGAGATTCCTTTTCTTTGAAGACTAGGAAAAGTTTTTTATTCTGTTCGGATAGCCTTGGCTGGTTGGATTCTACTTATCATAAAACTTGGCCCCAGCATAGCTAGTAATGTTATCAACACAGTTGCAACATTAAGCAATAGGATTATTCCAACATTTACATCTACAGGAACTGCGGATACATAGTATGTCGCAGGATCCAACTTTATCATTCCAAACTGATATTGAAACCAAACTAAGATTAATCCTACAGTATTGCCAATGAGAAGACCACGCCCCACAATCATCAAAGCATACAATAAAAAGATATGTCGAACTCGAGCGTTTGTTGCTCCCATAGCTTTCAATATCCCTATTGTATTGGTCCTCTCTAAAATCAAAATCAACAGCCCACTAATCATTGAGAAAGCTGCAACAAGGGCCACAAGAATCAGAATAACCCAGATATTCATATCCAAAAGTCCTAACCAATTCAACACGCTAGCAGTACGTGGGTTTTCAGTTAAAGGTAGCACATAATAAGATTTTGACTGATTATCTGGAAGATTCTTTAGCAAAGTTCTTACTTGAGAGGTGGCACTAGTCATAGTTTTCATATTATTCAATCGAACTTCCAAGCAACTAGTTTGAGTTGTATTCCATCCATTCAATTGATTAACAGAGGCTAGATTTGTTAAAACAAATGTTTTGTCAAACTGTTTTAAGTTCGTTTGATATATTGCTGAAACTCGAAAGCGGCGCATCTTCACAGTGTTCTCAAAGAAGTATGCAAAAACTCTATCGCCCACGCGCAGGTTTAAGGCATCGCTCATCATTTTTGAGATAATAATATCATTCGAAGGAGTACTATTACTCAGTTGTGGCATTTTACCAGAAATTATACTTTGAGCAATGAAAGAGGTATCATAGTCCTCCCCAATTCCTTTTATACTCACAGCTTGAAAATCATTGTCAGTTTTAAGTATTCCCATTTTCTCAGAAAAATACTGAACTTTCTCTACGTTTGGAAGATGAGAAATTTTAGAAATCAGCTGTGGATTAACAGATATTGGATAGCTTTCAGGAGAACTAAAAGAGTTTATATCCAATATCTCTATATGCGAAGCAAAGCCCGTGAGCTTATTTGTTATTTCAAATTTGAAGCCACGAACAACACATACACTTAATATCATCACAACCAAGCCTAATGCAACACCCAAAGTTGCAATATGAATGGCAGGAACAGATGCCTTCCGTTTTCTTTGCGAATTATTTCTAAAGAAACGATTGGCTAAAAAAAGATTCATAACTTAAACAGACTCTTTTCTTTTATTATTTTAGATTATAACATTCCAAGGCTTTACGAAGTATCAATAGAGCTCGACTCAGATCCGCATTCTTCAAAACATAAGCTATTCGAACCTCATCACCCCCCGCATTTTGCGTCACATAGAATCCAGCAGCCGGCGCCAACATTATAGTTTCTCCCTCGTACTCAAAATCTGTTAGACACCAAGCACAAAACTTCTCAGCATCATCTACTGGTAGCTTAGCAACCGTATAGAAAGCCCCCATCGGTATAGGAGAATATACACCAGGAATCCTATTAAGTCCATCTATCAAACACTTGCGTCGATCCACATAGTCTTCATAACAAGCCATACTGTATTCTGGTCCTGCATCCATAGAAGCCTCGGCAACAATCTGTCCTAAAAGAGGAGGGCTCAAACGTGCCTGACAAAATTTCATTACGGCTTCACGTACCTTTTCGTTCTTTGTAATTAATGCTCCAATACGAATACCACATTCGCTATAACGCTTAGAAACGGAATCAATCAAAATAACATTTTGTTCGATGCCATCAAGATGAAAAGCACTTATATAGGGGGAGCCTGTATATATGAATTCTCTATAAACCTCATCACTAAATAAATACAGATTATACTTACTAACTAAATCCCTGATTTGATTCATTTCACGACGCGTGTACAAATACCCCGTTGGATTATTGGGATTGCAAATCATTATTGCCTTAGTATGCTGATTGATTAGCTTTTCAAATTCTTCCACTTTAGGTAAAGCAAATCCTTCCTCTATCGTGGTCGCAATCGTTTTAATTTTAGCTCCTGCAGCTATTGCAAATGATTTATAATTTGCATAGCCGGGTTCTGGCATTATAATTTCATCTCCTGGATTCAAACAAGTCATAAAAGCAAAAAAGACAGCCTCTGAGCCCCCGGTAGTTATTATTATATCGTCTGGAGAAAGAGATATATTATACTTGCTATAATAATGAGTTAATTTCTCTCTATAGGAAAAAAAACCTTCACTTGGACTGTATTCTAACGTTGTACGGGTGACATGCTTTAACGCCTCTAAGCCTTCTTCGGGAGTCGGTAAATCTGGTTGTCCAATATTTAGATGATACACTTTGATTCCACGAGCTTTCGCTTGCTCTGCTAAAGGTGCCAATTTACGTATAGGTGACATCGGCATCATCTCTGCACGGTGTGAAATTGTTAGCATAATTAAATATTTATATTATTCAGGCAAATGTACAAATTATTGCCTTATGACACAAATTTCACAAATATTTTAATCTGTTGCAGCACTATTGTCAAGAATCCTAATAGAGAAGGATTTCTCAAAAACATTTGCTATTATGAATATTTTTTAAGAATATTGCAGAAGAAACGATAGAAATCACACTAAAAGAAGTATTTTCTCTCAACACCGTTAAAATAAGCGATCCATTTCACACACTTAAAAGATAAAATGTTAGATTCGTATGAAAAAGATTATTGTAGTAATTTTCTTATTTTCTTTTCTTTCATCTTTTGCTCAGAGTTATAAACCAACACAAGAAAATATTCAATCCAGGAATGATTTTGCAAACGATAAGTTCGGCATTTTCCTTCATTGGGGATTATATTCTATTTTCGGACAAGGCGAATGGTATATGACAAATGAAAATATAGATTGTCATGAATATGCAAAATCGGCACAAGCGTTCTACCCGCATAACTTTAACGCAGAGAAATGGGTAGAGGCAATAAAAGCAAGTGGAGCAAAATACATAACATTTACAACTCGACACCACGACGGCTTTTCTCTGTGGGACACGAAGCAGAGTGACTACAACATTATGAATACTCCGTACGGCAAAGATATCGTAAAGGAATTAGCAGATGAGTGTCACAAACAAGGTATTTCCTTACATCTCTACTATTCACTTCTTGACTGGACACGAGAAGATTACCCGTTAGGAAGAACAGGACTCGGCACCAAGAGAATACATGCATCAAAGACAGGAAACTGGCCCAGTTATCTAGCATTTATGAATAATCAACTGACAGAGCTTCTTTGTAATTATGGTAATATCAGAGCTATTTGGTTTGACGGATGGTGGGATCATGACGAAGATTCTATTCCTTTTAATTGGCAGTTTAATGAAATTTATGATAACATACACCGCCTACAACCTCAATGCTTGATTGGAAACAATCATCATCAGCACCCTTTCGAAGGAGAGGATATTCAAATCTTTGAAAGAGATGTGCCAGGGGAAAACAAGGCAGGATTATCAGGACAAACGATTGGAAGATTACCCCTCGAAACATGCCAAACGATGAATGGAATGTGGGGATATAAAGTAAAAGATCAAAACTATAAAAGCCCGAAAGAACTTATCCAACTACTTGTCAAAACAAGTGGAAAGGGAGCAAATCTCCTCCTTAATATTGGACCACAACCAGATGGAAGTTTACCTGATACAGCACTCGCTAGATTAACCCAAATAGGAATTTGGCTCAAAGAATATGGGGAAAGTATTTATGGAACAAGTGCAGGTAATTTTAAACAAGGAGACAGCATCGTTTCAACTCAGAGAGAAAACATTCTCTATCTTCACTTTTTAAACGAAAAAGGATCTAGGCAAGAGATGTCCATTCCGATCTCCAAGAGAATCAAAAAAATCACCGCATTAAAAGAGAACTCAAATATACCTTTTAGACAGAGAAATGGAATCTTAAAATTTAAGATAACTATTCCTAAAAACAATATAGATTATATTCTTCGCATTGAATAAACAATAAAACGGCCCTTAAGCCGTTTTTTGTATAATTAAGCACTACAACGAAAAAAATGATTGAATACATAACGGGGAAAATAACAAATTTGACTCCAGCAGAAGCTGTCATAGAAACTACAGGCATAGGATATTTATTTTTTATATCTCTCAACACATACTCCTCACTTCAAGGTAAAGAAGAAGGAACGTTGTATGTACACGAAGATATTCGCGAAGATACTCACAATCTTTTTGGCTTTTACTCCACCTTAGAACGAGATTTTTTTCGTCTCTTAATTGGAATTAGTGGAGTTGGAGGGCAAACAGCACGCATGATTCTCTCTGCTTTTACTCCTAAAGATCTTATTGGAGTTATTCAGAGTGATGATGTTCGAAGTCTTAAAAGCGTGAAAGGAATTGGACCAAAGGCAGCACAACGAATTATCGTAGAATTGAAAGATAAAGTAATAAAATTTGAGAGTTCGTCCTCATCTACCGCCAAACGAACAAACATCACTGCCGATATTGAAGAAGCGATAGGAGCACTCCAAACTTTAGGTTTTTCACCAGCCTCAGCTCAAAAGGCTGTTATTGAGATTTCAAAAGAAAACCCGAGTATAACAGTTGAAGACATTATTAAGCTAGCACTAAAAATGCTTTAATTCTAAACATAAGGACGTTTTACTTTGAAACATCAGACCGCTAAAATAATCATTACTTTACTTGCTATAGTAACAACTTCTTTTGCAGCAAGAAATGCTATACCTCTTTACTTTGATGCTAAAACGATTGTACAAAAAGCAAACAACGAAGTAGAGCACAGCTTGTATGATATACCTGCAGACACTATCCATTTTCCTGTAAAACAAACAGTTCAACAGAATTTAAAATCTAAAACCTCCTCTTCCACAGATCTAAAAGATCCAGAAAACTTAACTACAGGTATTTTCTACGATGAAAATACTGGAACTTATCAGTTTGGAACAAAACTGGGAGAGAATTGGATATCTACTCCACTTATGATGACAGAGGAAGATGTCAATTCATCTTTCATCCATCAATCCTTTCGAGATTTTTTCCGTAAGAAGAATGCAGAAGACGCACAAAGTAAAGGAAAGGAGAAATTTGACTTCACTGATATGAAATTTGACTTAGGGCCCGCTAGCAAAATATTTGGCCCTGGAGGAGTTAGAATAAAAACGCAAGGAACAGCTGAATTAAAACTAGGCGCAAACACTCGTGCCGTTGATAACCCTTCTCTTTCTGAAAGAAATAGAAAGGTCTTCGGCTTCGACTTTGATGAAAAGATAAACCTTAGCGTCAATGGGAATATAGGAGATAAAATGGGTATGGAGTTCAATTATAACTCTGATGCCACATTTAACTTCGATGCTCAAAAACTAAAGCTCCAATATGAAGGGAAAGAAGACGAAATAGTCAAGCTTATTGAAGCAGGAAACGTTTCAATGCCCACAAATAATTCTCTAGTACGTGGTGCTACTTCTCTTTTTGGTGTACGCACAGATTTACAATTTGGAAAGTTAAAGCTTCAAACAATACTTGCACAAAAGAAGAGTTCTACACAAAGCGTAAAGTCAAATGGAGGTGTACAACTTAGCAACTTTGAATTTAGTGCGGACGATTACGACGAACGCCGTCACTTCTTTTTAGCGCATTTCTTCCGAGACAACTATGACAAAAATATGGCACAACTGCCTAATATTTTAAGTGGTGTCACTATCAATCGAGTAGAAATTTGGGTAACCAACAAAACAGGACAAACGACAAATACACGAAATATTATTGCTTTTACAGACTTAGGTGAAAACATACATACCAAGAACTCTCTATGGAGCAGAGGAAGCATCGTAAATCCTTCTAATAATTCTAATACACTCTATTCTACACTAACTAGTAGTCTATCTGGAGCACGAGATATTGCTACAGCAACAACCATACTAGATGGATATGGGTTAAGAGGAGGGACTGATTATGAAAAATTAGAATCAGCTCGCCTCCTTAGTCCCTCAGAATACATTCTAAATAAGACGCTCGGCTACATTTCATTAAAAAGTACTCTACAAACAGACCAGGTTCTCGCAATTGCCTTTGAATACACTTTCAGAGGCACTAGTTATCAAGTGGGTGAATTTTCAACCGACATGAAGAACTCTTCTAGCTGTCTCTTTGTAAAGTCTTTAAAAAACACAGCCAATACTCCTGAGCAAGGAAACTGGGACTTAATGATGAAGAATGTGTATTCTTTAGGAGCTAGTAATGTACAGAAAGATAAATTTAGACTCGATATCAAATACCTTTCTGATACCACGGGCGTATATCTCAATTATCTTCCCATCAGCGGACTAAAAGATAAAAAAATTATTCAGCTTATTGGTTTAGATCGTTTAGATAATAACAATAAACGGAATCCTAATGCTTATTTCGATTTTGTTGAGGGATATACAATAGATTCTGAAAATGGACGAGTGTTTTTCACTTCTGTAGAACCCTTTGGCTCCAATCTAGAAAAAGTAATAGGTAATACTGCAATTGCTAAAAAATTTGTCTTTCAAGAACTTTACGATTCGACAAAGACAATAGCAAAACAGATCGCAGAAAAAGATAAATTCTTAATTACAGGCCAATATAAAGCATCACGCGAAGATGAAATTTCTCTTGGGGCTATCAATGTTCCAAGAGGTTCTGTCATCGTCACAGCTGGCGGAGCTCGACTTGTTGAAGGTTCTGACTATACCGTAGATTATTATTCTGGTACAGTAAAGATTTTAAACAAATCTTTATTAGACGCAGGAACTCCTATCAATGTTTCGTTGGAAAGCGATACAGAATATGGTTTGCAACGTAAAACGTTATGGGGATTAAATTGGCAGTATGATTTCTCAAGGAATTTCATGTTAGGAGGAACTGTAATGCACCTCAGTGAAAAGCCGCTAACTACAAAGGTCTCAATGGGCTCAGAAGCTCTCAATAACACCATATGGGGATTAAATGTGGCGTATAAGAATCAGAGCCAATGGCTGACAAATCTCTTTGACAAACTTCCTCTCATACATCTGACCGAGCCAAGTTCTATCAATTTTTCTGCAGAATTTGCACAGCTTATAGCGGGTAAAAACAAAGGAACACAAGGTAACGCATCCTATATTGATGACTTTGAAAATACCAGTAGCAATATAGATATTTCTAATCCCAAAGATTGGGTCATTTCCAGCACACCTTCTATGTTTAGCGAATCTCAGCTAAACAACGATATTCGCTATGGTTATAATCGTGCGTTAATTGCATGGTACTACATAGATCCTCTTTTCACTCGACGAAACAGTTCACTAACTCCTAGCTATATCAAAGGAGACCTTGCACAGCTCTCTGATCCAGATGTACGTGAGGTCCCTAAATCTGATCTTTTCCCCAATAAAGCTGTCGACACACGTGAAAGTAACTATTTGAATATTTTTAATATAGCCTATTATCCTTCTGAACGTGGGCCTTATAATTTAGATCCAAATCTGGATATTAATGGACACTTACTCAATCCTAAACAACGTTGGGGGGGACTGATGCGCTCGTTGGATCAGACAGATTTTGAAACATCTAATATTGAGTACATTGAATTTTGGCTACAAGACCCCTTTATCAAAGCCCGCCAATCAGGGACGACATTTAGTGGGGACCTTTATTTCAATTTGGGAGAGATTTCAGAAGATATTCTGAAAGATGGCAAAAAATTCTATGAGAGTGGTATGCCTATAGATGGCAATAGCTCACTTTATACCGAAACTGCCTGGGGACGTATTCCTTCACAAACGAGCGTAACCTACGCATTCAATACAGCAAGTGGTGCCCGCGAAAGACAAGATGTAGGATACAATGGACTTACGTCTGCAGAAGAAGCTACATTTCCTGCATATCGTCATTTTTTAGATGCAATTAAAACACGTGTATCTGCAAGCGTCTATGAAAGTATTGCAGCAGCACCTTCTGCTGACAAATATCATTATTTTCGCGGTTCCGACTACGATAAAGAACGTAAAACAATTCTGGAAAGATACAAATACATTAATAATCCTAATGGTAACTCTGCTGATGCCAACAATTCACCTGAATCATATTCGACCGCTTATAAGACAACTCCAGATGCAGAGGATATCAATGCAGACTATACCATGAATGAATACGAAAAGTATTACCAGTACCATGTTAGCATCTCACCCAATGATATGGTTGTAGGTAAAAACTTTATCGTGGATTCTCGTGTAACAAATTCAAAATTGAGAGATGGAAGTAGTCCTGAAATAACGTGGTATCTTTTCCGAATCCCAGTAGAGAGCTACGAACGTAATGTTGGAGGTATCAGTGACTTTTCTAGTATTCGATTTATCCGAATGTTCCTTACAGGATTCGAAAAACCTGTAGTCCTTCGATTAGGCACATTCAACTTAATACGTGGCGACTGGAGAGCCTACGAGCAACCTCTTTACACAAATGGGATGGCTACCGGAAGTGGCACTCTCGAACCAAGCAGTGTAAACTTTGAAGAAAATAATGAGAAGCAACCTGTCAACTATGTTATCCCTCCTGGTATAAGTCGTGTTGTAGATCCTGGAAATGATCAACTGCTTCAAAATAATGAACAAAGTCTAGCACTTACGGTTCGCTCGCTCTCTTCAGGAGCAGCCAAGGCTGTATATAAGAATACAAATTTGGATTTGCGCAAATACAAGCATATTCAAATGTTTAGCCATGCAAATTCTCTTGCTGGTTCTCCCCCTGTTTCCAACGGGCAAATTAGTATATTCATTCGTTTAGGTTCTGATTATAAATCTAACTTCTACGAATATGAAATACCATTGACCGTTACGCAACCAAAACTATATCCAAACTCCAATGCCGGTGCACTTCAAGTATGGCCCGTAGAAAACATGCTGGATATAGACCTCACAACGCTTACTATGGTTAAACGTAATCGAAACAAACAGAAATCTTTGGGTTTAGCATCTTATGGGCAGCTCTATTCTGAATATGATACGAATAAGCCCGCCAATAAAATCAGTATTATGGGTAACCCAACATTAGGAGATATTCGCACAGTCATGATTGGTGTGCGCAATAATTCTCGTGATGTTCAAGATGTAGAAGTTTGGGCAAATGAATTACGTCTGCAAAACTTTAACAATAAGGGAGGATGGGCTGCACAAGCTGCACTTAACATTAAACTGTCAGACCTTGCAACTGTTGATCTCAGTAGCCACGTAGAAACAGAAGGCTTTGGCGGTATAGAGGAAAGTGTTTCACAACGTCGTGACAATAATCTCTACGAATACAATGTGACAACCAATGTCCAACTCGGGAAACTTCTTCCCGAGAAAGCAAAATTAAATGCTCCCTTGTATTATTCGTATTCAAAGGAAAAGACTGTGCCTCATTACAATCCTTTGGATTCAGATATGCCTATGGACGAAGCTCTGCGAGGTTTAACAACTAAAACAAAGAAAGAAGAACTAGAAGCTATTGCAGACAAGGTAGTAAAAAATAGAAACTTCTCACTAACTGGAGTCCGGTTTAATATAACAACACCCCATCATCCCATGCCGTACGATCCTGCAAACTTCTCTTTTTCCTATGCACATTCCAGTAGAGAAACAACAGGAGAAACTACCGCTTGGGAAAAAGATCAAAATTGGAAATGGAATATCAATTACAACTATTCACCCAATTATCGAACTTTTGAACCCTTCAAAAAGTTCATCAAAAGTCGCAGTCAATGGTGGCAAATCTTTAAACGGTTTGGGCTTAACTATCTTCCACAGAACATAGGATTCAATTCGGATATTACACGAGCATATTATGAATTGCAAGAACGCGACTTAGAGAATCTCGACAATCAATCTCTTCCACTTACCTGGAATTCAGATTTTCTGTGGAATCGTTCTTTCCAACTTCGCTGGGATCTCACAAAGAACCTACATCTAAATTTTAATTCAGGCACTAATGCAGAAATCGTACAACCTTATACAGCTGTAAATAAGGACCTGTACCCCGATCGATACCGTGCTTGGAAGGATTCTGTATGGCAAAGTCTTAGAGGATTCGGTACTCCACTCAACTATGCTCAAAGTTTTGATGTCTCTTGGCGGTTACCAATCAATCTCATACCTCTTTTTGATTGGCTTACTCTTGACGCGTCCTACAAGTCAAGCTATGCTTGGGTTCGTGGTACAGAATTAGAAGATGGAACTTCGTTAGGTAACACCATCAATATGGGTCGCGACATTAGTGCAAATGCACGACTCAACATGGAAACTCTTTATAATCATATCCCATTCCTAAAGAATGCTAATCGCAAATTCTCTGCATTAGGAAACTCCCGCCCTAACCAGCAATCTAAAAAGAATAATGAAAATAAACCTAAAAGTTTTGAACGCGAAATCCAACTGAAAACAGATACTACGGTAACCGTCCAGCATAACCAGAAAACAAAGAAATTCACGCTAACTGCACTATCAGAGGACGGTAGGCGTATAAAACTCCAGTATAAAATACTTGATGCTGATCGTATCTTAATCCTCACACGCGATAGTGCGAAGATCAAGTTAACAGTCACACCAAAGAAAAAAGCACAAGATAAAGCTTTTTACGACGTAGGCCAATATGTAGCGCGAGGTTTAATGATGGTCAGAAACGTTAGCGCCAACTATAGCAATAAATATAATATGAGTTTACCAGGATTCTTACCAAACATTGGTGACTTCTTCGGTCAAGCATCTAATAAAGGATTGCGTCCAGGTCTTGATTTTGCTTTTGGTTTAATAGATGATGACTATATTCGTCGAGTAGCCGATCGAAATTGGTTACTTATGTCTGACTCTATTATTACGCCTGCCACTACTAGTCTCACTGAAGATTGGCAATTCCGTGCGACACTTGAGCCTTTTCGTGATTTCAAAATAGATCTTACTGCGACTCGCAATACAAACCGAACTCGCAGCATACAATACATGTATAGTGGAATGCCAATAATTCAAACAGGCTCATTCACTCAAACCACAATATCGATTAATTCTGCCTTTGAAAGTTATGGAAATGCTCGTAATGGCTATAACAGTAAAACATTCCGCAAGTTCCTAGCCTCATTACCAGCATTTAGAGAACAGGTAGAATCACAATATATAGGTTCTACATACCCTAGTGGTAGTTCACTGAGCGGACAAACCTTCAACTCTGCAAATGGTACAGTAAATTCCTACTCCGCAGACGTAATGATTCCTGCATTCCTCAAGGCCTATACAGCTTCTTCAGATAGATTACAATTATTTCCTACTCTGCGTAAGATTCTTCCTAATTGGAGCATCAGCTATGGTGGTCTATCACGTCTCAATGCAATGAAGAAAGTTTTTAGAAGCTTCAATCTAAACCATTCTTATAAGAGTATCTTTAGTGTGGGAGCTTATAATTCCTATACATCATGGATGCAATACATGGGTCTACTCGGTTTCGTTAACGATGTTACAACAGGACTGCCAACGCCAAGTTCTCAATACGATATTGCTGTTGTTAGTCTCAATGAAAGCTTCTCTCCACTCATCGGTGTTGATATGACTTTCTTAAATAACCTTTCGGCACGTCTAGAACTGCGTAAAACTCGCGTAGTGGCGCTCTCTATGACCAATCAACAAATCAATGAGTCACGATCAAACGACATTGTTTTAGGTGTCGGGTACAAGGTTAATAATCTTAATCTCTTCCAGTCGAAGCGAACTATAAAAAGTAAGCATCGCCGTGGAACTGCAGGAAACAAAGAAAATACTCAGCAAACTACAGCGAATATCGGAGGATTTAGCAATGATCTTAACATCCGTTTTGATTTCTCATTTCGCAACCAAGCCGCACTTAATCGTGATATTCTCACGGGATTAACACAAGCAACCAGCGGGAACAAATCGTTGCAAATAAGTTTCACGGTTGACTATACTCTTTCTAAGTTCCTCACACTAACGGCCTACTATAATCGACAAACTAATAATCCATTACTCACGTCAAGTTCCTACCCAACAACAACTCAAGATTTCGGTCTAAGTTTTAAGTTCTTACTTAATCATTGATAATTGGATAAATAGCAACAATACTCAAAACTAGGAAAGAGTCACATTGTCCTTCTATTGTGAGACTTCTTTTGTTCTGTAAAATAGACAGAACTGAATGTTTCTTTCTATTTAATAGAATATTTTTCCACGTGCAAAAATATGCATCACAAAACGATTAAGGCAAAGATATTTATACATTCAACTATGATTAAATTTAAATCGTACAGACACTATTTCATAACACATAACAAACATAGCTCGAAAGGAGAATAAGAACAGGAGATATGGTCTCATAACTAAGACATCCATCGTTTGGCATAATGTTTGCAACAAAAGAAAACAAACAAATTATAACTATTATGCAAAAAGGAAATATTGGAATTACTACTGAGAACATATTCCCAGTCATCAAAAAGTTTCTTTACTCAGATCACGAAATCTTCCTTCGTGAAGTTGTTGCAAATGCAGTAGATGCCACACAAAAATTGAAAACACTTTCTGCAAAAGGTGATTTCAAAGGAGAATTAGGTGACTTAACTGTACGCATTAATTTAAACAAAGAAGCAGGAACTTTGACAATTTCAGATAAAGGTGTCGGTATGGATGCTGAAGAGATTGACAAATATATCAATCAAATTGCTTTCTCTGGTGCCACAGAGTTCTTAGATAAATATAAAGATGACGCAAATGCCATCATCGGCCATTTCGGATTGGGCTTCTATTCTACTTTTATGGTAAGTAAGCAGGTAGAAATCGTTACACGAAGCTATAAAGAAGACGCGCAAGCAGTGCGATGGATTTGCGATGGAACACCAAGCTATGAAATATCAGAGGCTGAAAAAGAAGAAAGAGGTACTGACATCATTCTACATATTGATGATGACTGTAAACAATTTCTAGAGAAGGGAGAAATACTACGATTATTAGGCAAATATTGTCGTTTCTTGCCCATACCTATAGCTTGTGGAAAAAAAACAGAATGGAAGGACGGCAAACAAGTTGATACAGAGGAGGACAATATAGTGAATGTTGTAGATCCTCTATGGATGAAACAGCCCGCTTCATTAAAAGAGGAGGACTATAAGAAATTCTACCATGACCTCTACCCTACTAATGATGATCCCTTGTTTTGGATTCACTTAAATGTAGACTTCCCTTTCCATCTCACCGGTGTACTCTATTTTCCAAAGATAAAGAGCAATCTTGATGTTCGACGCAATCAGATTCAGCTCTATTGTAACCAAGTGTATGTTACAGATCAGGTTGAAAATATCGTGCCTGACTTCTTGACACTACTACATGGCGTTATCGATTCACCAGATATTCCTCTCAACGTTAGTCGTAGCTACTTGCAGAGTGATGCCAATGTAAAGAAAATTTCTTCTTATATCACGAAGAAGGTTTCCGATCGGTTAAACCAGATATTCAAACACGACCGTAAAGATTTTGAAGAGAAATGGGACGATCTCAAACTTTTCATTCATTATGGAATGCTAGCAGAAACCGATTTCTATGATCGAGCTAAGGATTTTGCGTTACTAAAAGATACAGAAGGAAAATATTTCACCTATGAGGAATATAAGCAACTCATAACAGAGAATCAGACCGATAAAAACGGTCAACTCATTTATCTGTACGCTACCAACCTAGAAGAACAATACAGCTACATTGAAGCAGCGCACAATAAAGGATATAGCATTCTCTTGATGGACGGACAGTTAGATACTCCGCTAGTACAGATGCTCGAACAAAAATTTGAAAAGAGTAGCTTTTTACGTGTAGATGGAGACACCATCAACAAGCTCATTCAAAAAGACGATGCCGAAACTACAAAACTCTCAGCGGATGAAAATGAGAACATCTGTGAGGTATTCTCTGCTTTACTCCCCAAAATTGAAAAAACAGAGATTCAAATTGCAACAGAGGCTATGGGCGAAGATGCTTCACCTGTTGTTATCACGCAAAGCGAATACATGCGACGAATGAAAGAATCTGCACGATTCCAACCAGGTATGAGCTTCGCGGAAAATATGCCTAATATGCTCAACTTAGTGCTCAATACGGATCACAAGCTCATCAAAAATATTCTCAATAATATGGCTGAGCAGACAAAAGCAGAACTAGAACCTATTTCAAATGAATTAAAAGGCTTAGAAGCTCGTAAAGCGATTCTCGAACAACAAACTAAGGAGGTAAAACCTGAGGAGCTAACTGAAGAGCAGAAGAACGACAAGAAAACTTGCAACGAAGAGATTTCTGTTCAACATGGCAAGAAAGTCAACGTTCTAAAGACATACGCAGAAAAGAATCCAGTTATTTCTCAACTCATTGACCTAGCTCTCCTACAGAACGGTCTACTAAAAGGCGAAGCCTTGAGCAAATTCTTGAAAAGAAGTCTTGAGCTGATAAAATAATTAAGTCAACTTATCCAAAAAAGCAGGGAAGTCTACTAAAAACTTCCCTGTTTTTTTCTTTTCCCCATATTGTTTACAAGGGCCAGCTACATATAATATCAAATAGAATACTCCTATTTCTATATACAATAAGGAAAAAAATAAATAGGATAAAGATACAGAAAGATAGAATAAGAATATTCTAAAAGAAGCCCTTGTGATAACAATAATGTACCTTTGCAATTAGAAAATTTAGATTCAACACAGATATGAAACTTATACTTTTAACGCTTCTCTCATTCTTAGCCATCAACTGCAATGGTACACCCCAAAACAACACTAACTCTGAAAAGAAAGAGACAGAGAAAAATGCAAAGAAAACCACTTGCTCGATTAACACATACAATCTAACAAAGGTCGTCTTCTCGTCACAGGATTCCACAAAGATTGTAGAGTATCTCTCTAGTCCTGCAAAAGGAAATGACATTCTTTGGTTTGCAAGAAAATTCATCAACATTCCGTACGTAGCTTCTACACTAGA
Source organism: Alloprevotella sp. (assembly GCF_057240785.1). Classification (NCBI taxonomy): domain Bacteria; kingdom Pseudomonadati; phylum Bacteroidota; class Bacteroidia; order Bacteroidales; family Prevotellaceae; genus Alloprevotella; species Alloprevotella sp. The sequence continues at coordinate 126,611 of NZ_DBHHRH010000032.1, forward strand.
AATTGCAGATCCTGAACAGTTAGTTGTCAACCTAACTCAACTTGACTGCACAACTCTTGTGGAAACCGTACTAGCTCTGGCCATCACTCAGAGGGAAGGTGGAAAAACTTTTGAAGATTATTGCAAAAATCTTGAACTTATCCGATATAAAAATGGGAAAATGAATGGTTATCTCTCTAGAAATCATTACTTTTCATGGTGGATGCACGACAATATGAATAAAGATCTCATTAAAGATATTACTGACTCTAAGTATTTCACAGTAAATATTAATATACAGAACTACTATATGAGTCAAAACCCTTCAAAATATAAGTTCCTCAAAGCACATCCAGAATGGGTAGACAGCATTCGCACCATGGAAAAATCAGGAAACGGATCTGATGGAACATACCTACCTCAAAAAAACACTTATCTATCAAAAAAAGAACTACACGTTGTCCACGATGGTGATATCATTGCTATCGTTACAACAAAAAAAGGAATAGATTATTCTCATCTAGGTTTTGCAGTTTGGGGGAAAGATGGTAGGCTCCATCTACTCAATGCCTCTAGCATCCACCATAAAGTTGTAGAAGAACCTAAGACACTCTATCAATATCTAAAAGAACACCCGTCTAGCATTGGCATTCGTGTCCTGCGCTTAAAGTAAGAATAACAAGTCTGATTTACATAAAAAATAAAGATATTTACTCACTGAATATCAATAACTTGAAAAAGGACGGCAAAAAATCTTTAAAAAAAGAGAAGGAAATGCTTGGTAGTTTCCTCTAAAACTTATACCTTTGCACTCGCAATTTAGAAAACAGAGAGCTTGCGAAAAAGCACCGCTAGCTCAGTTGGTAGAGCAACTGACTCTTAATCAGTGGGTCCAGGGTTCGAATCCCTGGCGGTGTACAAAGGAGAGCAAATTTATTTGTTCTCCTTATTTTTTACTATGTCTAGAATTCTATTTTTTCATATAAATCTTTGTCATTTCGGAAGAAAGCCATATCTTTGCACTCGCAATTCAGAAACAGAGCGATTGCAAAAGCACCGCTAGCTCAGTTGGTAGAGCAACTGACTCTTAATCAGTGGGTCCAGGGTTCGAATCCCTGGCGGTGTACAAAGGAGAGCAAATTTATTTGTTCTCCTTATTTTTATACCGTTACAAAAGTAAAAAGCCACCTTGCTTTGCAAAGTGGCTTCGCTATATAAGATATTCCTCCTCTTTAATTCTTCGTAACTTTCATTTGCTTATGCTCTGAAAAAGCAAGCCAAAACAAGAGAAGCACACACAGACTATACCCCGCAAAAATGAGCCAGCTCATCTTCCAGCCTGCAATCTTCTCAAGGCCACTCGCTGTACTAGGAAGATCGTAGACAAAATGATTGATAATCTGCTGAGCACCGAGAGTGCCAATTGTAGCACCTAATCCGTTGGTCATAATCATAAACAACCCCTGTGCAGAACTCCGAATACTAGAACTAGTGTTTCTATCAACAAACAAAGCTCCACTAATATTAAAGAAGTCGAAGGCCACACCATAAACAATCATAGAAAGTATAAACATCCAAACGCCACTCCCTGGATCTCCTATTCCAAAAAGTCCAAAACGGAAAACCCAAGCAGCCATTGCTATTAGCATAACGGTTTTGATTCCAAAACGCTTCATAAAAAAAGGTATCAGCAAAATACAACACGTCTCACTGATTTGAGAAATAGAAATAAGAATATTCGCGTGCTGTGCTCCAAATGTATCTGTAAATTCAGGCAATTGACCATAAGTCTGAATATAAGGATTCGCAAAACCATTAGTTATTTGTAAAGAAACACCTAAAAGCATTGAGAAAATGAAAAATATAGCCATTCGCTTCTGTTTGAAGAGATAGAAAGCATTCAAACCTAAAGCCTCTACAATCGACTTTTTCTCTTCGCCCTTACTAGTAGGACAAGCTGGAAGAGACTGGGCGTAGAGAGCTAGAACTAAACCCAATCCGGCACTAACTAAGAATTGATTACTCGTATTTTGAAAACCCAATAAATCCACGCTGACCATCGTACAGATAAAACCGATTGTTCCAAAAACACGAATGGGCGGAAAATCGCGAATAGTATCCATCCCAGCATTTGTCAAACCTGTAAAAGCCACACTATTGGATAATGCCAATGTTGGCATATAAAAAGCAACGCTGATTGAATAAAGGCCAAACAATATCGGCATTTGCACATTCCCCGCTGATCCTAAACCATAGAAACCTGTTGCTCCCATAAAAATAGCAGCTATCAAATGACATAAACCAAGGAGGCGCTGAGCTGGAATCCAACGGTCTGCAATGATTCCCATGAGACCTGGCATAAATATAGAGACAACTCCTTGCACTGCATAGAACCACGCGATATCACGCGCAAGACCTACATTAACTAAATAACTGCCCATGGAGGTCAAATAGGATCCCCAAACGGCAAATTCCAAGAAATTCATCACGACAAAGCGTGATTTCAAAGCAAGATTATTATTCATGATGGTGGTAATTATTTTTTCTATTGATAGATTTCAATGCTTTACATAATTGTCTATACGAAACCCTAGTTACAAAGGTTTTTCGTATGATTCGCTTTGAATCTGCTATATATATACGAGGAATACCAAATCGAGCAAACTGATTATAAAGGTTCCTATCAGTTTGTACCACAAACGGCATAGTAAAATGATGGAGTTTCCAGTAGTGAATTATCTCTTCCTCAGACTGATATTCCCCTTTAAAATCACGACTGACACACACGAGCTGAAGGTCATGAGAATGGTGGGCATAAAACTTTTGTATCACAGGTAATTCGTTCTTACAGTCGGAACAATTAGTATTGAAAAATACGATAACAAAGGTTTTCTCTTTATCTCCGAAAGAACTTGTCACATCATCTTTCTGTATCGATAAAGAAAATGAAGGAAGCATATCTCCCTCTTTCAGAACTTCACCGGTATCATGATCTATAGAATCACCAAAAGCAGGAGAAATGCCTGAAAAGGACATAATTGCTATAAAGAGTACTGCTAATAATCGATACATATAGTTTCAAACATATAGACTTTCATACAATCTGGCTACGCTATTTCGTAGCAAATGTAATGGAAAGTCTCTAACGGACAAAACAAAAACCTTGAATTTCCTTTGCAATCTCTAGGCTTTACCGTACTTTTGTGTTTGCAATAATGATAACATTTCAATGAAAGAAGTACACTTATTTTATGCTCCAGATATCGAACAGACACAAGAACTCCCTGCAGAGGAAGCTGTACATGCCATTCGAGTACTTCGACTAAAAGAAGGAGAAGAGCTACTCATCACTGACGGGAAAGGAACTTTCTACGATGCAGAGCTTTCGCTTGCTTCTCAAAAACATTGTAAAATCAAAATCAGTAATGCTCATCCTGAAAAAAAACTTTGGAAAGGAAGCATACATTTAGTTGTTGCTCCAACCAAGAGTATTGACCGCATAGAATGGCTGGTAGAAAAGGCAACAGAAATAGGCGTAGACAAAATTTCGTTTCTAAATTGCGACAATTCGGAGCGACATATTATCAAATCCGAACGCATTGAAAAGATTGTTATTGCTGCAATGAAACAGAGCCATAAAGCAACAAAGCCTGTGATTGAAGAAATGATGAATTTTGATAAGTTTATCAAAAAACCGTTCAAAGGACAACGTTTTATTGCTCACTGTTATCTTGAATCAGATATAAGCAAATCTACAGAAAAACCTTTCCTGGGCGAAATTGTTAATAGCGAGGAAGACACACAAGTCCTTGTCGGCCCAGAAGGCGACTTCAGTATTGATGAAGTAAGAAAGGCGATCAATGCAGGTTTCCAATCTATTTCGCTGGGAGAAAGTCGGTTACGAACAGAAACTGCCGCCCTTGTTGCCGTACACCTTATGTATTTAGCAAAAAGATTATGAAAAAGCCATCTAAAGAACTCTTCACGCACATTATCTTACCTTTTGTTGCGTTAGCTATCGTTGTTGTCGGAATCTACTACTGCTTCTTTGCTCCAAAATCCTATGAAGATTGTATTCCAGATGAGGCCAAAGCCGTTGTACAAATAGAAACTCAAAAAGCGCAAGAGATCGTATCTTCTCTTGCAGAGTATTGGGGAATCCAAGCAAGTGGGATAAACCTCACTAAGCCTTTGTATGCTTTTATCACACCTAATGAATACATTGGCTTTGTTGCGCAAGTGAAAAATGAGCAGGAGATTGCAGCAAACATTCAGCGCTTATTTAAGGAACACAAGTGCATGGCGCCAAGAAAAAATAATGACTTAAACTGGACTTGGCTCAACGCGGGCTGGCAAATGGCGTGGAATAGTCAGACCTTAATAATACTTGGTCCCGGAACTATCCAAGAGCAAGATATGCTCACACAGACTATTTCGAAACTCTTTGATTTTCGAAGCAGCGATAGTTTTATTCATACAGATAAGTACACTACAATGAATCAGCAGGAAGGAGACATCAAAATCTTCTCTACTCTTGATGCATTCCCCACTCCTTTCAACCTTCTATTCCGACTTGATGTACCTTCGGATATAGATCCCACAGCCTTCAACCTTTTTGCTGGCGTACACTTAGGCAAGACTACACAAATGATTGGAGAGATAACTTGTGATGAAAAAGAAACACTAGCAGCTTATGAAGCTTTTGAGCGCCAAAACTCGCCTATTTCTCAAGTGCATCCTAGCTATATTTCAGAAAACAGCCTTTTCTTCCTCGCCTCTTGGACAAAAGGAAATCACCTATTTGAGCTTTTGCGACAAGATGCTACATTCAACCAAGTATTACAGGGACTAAATCGAACGATCGAAGCAAATTCTCTGTTGCAAAACATCAATGGCAATACATCCTTACTCATTACGCATCTTAGCAAAGACATGACACCGACCTTCTCTTTACAAGCGGAAACCAGCAATAAGAACTTGATGACTAATGCCGCCTCTTGGATTGAAAAGGCTAAGCAACAAAATGGTGTAACGCTCACAAAAACAGGAAACACCTATTGTTTAAAGTCAAAGGAAAAAGAACTTTTCTTTGGACAAAATAAAAATCTATTATTCTTCAAATCCAATCACTCAATTGATTCAGATAAAGGAAAAGACATAGCAAATGAAGCCATAGGCTGTCGGCAGTATTTTCGTGTCAATCTGAAGGAGCTATTGCAGCAGCCCTGCGTAACTGGAGCTACAAAAGACTTTTTTGCGACGCTCTTTAAGGGTCATACAACATTAACCTACAAAGCATTGGAAAAACGGAGAGTAACATTAGAGATAATATAATATTCTCACAAATGAAGACTATAAAACTAAACAATGTCCTTCCTCATGTTTTTTCTCAACGTACAGACCTCAAAAGTGAAGTTTGGAAACATGAATTATCTTTTGAAAAAGGACAGCTTTATCTTGTAGAAGCGATGTCGGGCACAGGAAAATCGACACTTTGCTCTTATATCCTAGGTTATCGGCATGACTTTTCGGGACAGCTTACCTTTGACGGCAAAGACACTCGGCAGTTTAGCGTATCTAATTGGGTAGACCTTCGCAAAAAACATATCAGTCATTTATTCCAAGAATTACGGTTATTCTCCGAATTAACAGCCATGGAAAATGTACAGATAAAAAATAGGCTAACAAACTTTAAAAGCGAAAAACAGATCAAAGAATGGTTTGAAATACTTGATATTCCCGATAAAATAAATGAAAAAATTGGACGTATGAGTTTTGGACAGCAACAGCGAGTAGCTTTAATCAGAGCTCTTGTCCAGCCCTTTGATTTTATCCTTGCAGACGAGCCTATCAGCCATCTTGATGATCATAACTCAACTATTATGGGAGAGATTATAATGAAGGAAGTACGCGAACAAGGGGCAGGAGCCATTATTACCAGTATAGGTAAACACATGCAACTAAATTACGATAAGACATTTAAATTGTAAGCTATGGATTTAGTATGGAAACTTCTTCGCCAGCATATTAGTCTTAGCCAGTTGGCTGGCTTCTTTTTTGCGAATCTTTTTGGAATGTGGATTGTGATGCTTGGTATTCAATTCTATAAAGATGTAATTCCTCTATTCAATCAAGATGATAGTTTTATTAATGCAAATTATCTTGTCCTATCTAAACATATCACAACAGTTGGGACACTTAGCGGACGTGGAAATTCTTTCAGCGAAAACGAAATAAGGGATATTGAAAAACAACCCTTTGCTAAACGTGCAGCTCCTTTTACTACCTCACAATATAAAGTAAGCGCAGCTATGAGCATGAATGGCACTGCTCCATTCCTAACTGATATGTTCTTTGAGGCTGTCCCCGATAATTTCGTAGATACTCCTAAAGAAGCATGGATTTATAAACCTGGAGATACAGAGGTACCAATTATCATGCCACGTACTTACATTGCATTATACAACTTTGGCTTTGCGCAGAGCCGTGGTTTACCCAAAGTGAGCGATGGACTTGTCGGACTTATCAATATGCAGATATATATCAACGCTAATGGGCAACACGCACAATTCAAAGGCAAGATTCTTGGTTTCTCTAACAGAATCAACACCATCCTTGTTCCTAAAGCGTTCATAGACTGGAGCAATGAAAAATTTGAACCAGGAAAGACGGAAGATCCTTCTCGCGTTATCGTGGAAGTTCACACTCCAACGGACGAAGGTATTGCTAAATACATGCAAAAAAAAGGTTACGATGTAGAAGATAATAAGTTAGATGCAGGCAAAGCTACTTATTTTTTAAAAGTCATTATTAGTCTTGTCATGCTCGTTGGACTGCTCGTGAGTATCTTGAGTTTCTATATTCTGATGCTTAGTATTTATTTACTTGTTCAGAAGAACAATACAAAAGTAGAAAACTTATTACTCATCGGCTATAGTCCGCAACAAGTTAGCAAGCCTTATCAGATGCTCACATTGGGCATGAATGCAGCAGTCCTCATCTTTGCTTTCATTTTACTCCTTGTATGCCGTAATTATTATATGGGAATGATAGAACTCATCTTCCCTCAAGTACATTCTCAAACATTACTCCCAGCCGTTCTCACAGGGCTCTCCATTTTCTGTTTAGTAAGTATTATCAACTCATTAGCCATTAGAAGAAAGATTCTAAAAATTTGGTATCGTAAAGATTAAACAACTATATGCAACAGCTCGTTCAACTCTATAAACAATACGCGGGGAAAACTCCTGTTTCATGTGAGCCATTAGCACAAGCTGGTAGTAACCGCAAATACTTTCGCTTAACAGCCGATGATGGAACAACCTGTATCGGAGTTATTGGTACATCGAAAAGAGAGAATCATAGTTTTTTATACCTCGCACGACATTTCAAGGAGAAAAATCTTCCAGTCCCCGAAGTCTATGCTGTCTCAGAAGACGAAAGCAGATACTTGCAAGAAGATTTGGGAAACACCTCCTTATTTTCAGCTTTACAGCAAGGACGAGAGGCCAATGGCAACTACAATCAAGAAGAAGTAGAACTAATTAAAAGAACTATCAAAATACTTCCTCACTTCCAAATCAGAGGGAATGAAGGCTTAGATTATACTCAACTCATTGCTCCTACTCACTTTGATGTAGAGACAGTAATGTTTGACTTAAACTATTTCAAATACTGCTTTCTAAAAACCACGGACATCGATTTTGATGAAGTCTTATTACAACACGACTTAGAACAGTTTGCTAGAGACCTTTGCTGCGATTCTCCACATTTTTTCCTATATCGTGATTTCCAAGCGCGCAATGTGATGCTCAAAGAAGGTCAGCCTTACTTTATCGATTTTCAAGGAGGTAAGGCTGGTCCACTACAATATGATATTTCGTCTTTTCTTTGGCAAGCCTCGGCAAAATATGGAACAGAACTTCGCAAAAATATCATTAAAACATATCTTGAAGAATTACAACACATTGCTCCTGAAATCGCCAAAGGCTACTCGGAACAACTCCCACAATTCATTCTTTTCCGCCAACTACAGGTGCTTGGAGCATATGGGCTGCGCGGACTTTTTGAACATAAGCAACATTTCCTACAAAGTATTCCTCTAGCTCTCAAGAATCTGCGCACGTTAATCGAGAATGGTACAGCAAAAAAATATAAGCACCTCAATAAAACCTTGTATCGCTTAACAGATTTACCAGTATATAACAAACTTCATGAGGAGACAAAAGTTTCTCAAAGCAGACTTGTCGTAAGTGTGTGGAGCTTTAGCTATAAAAAAGGTCTACCAGTTGATGATAGTGGAAATGGTGGTGGCTATTATTTTGATTGTAGATCTACACACAATCCTGGTCGCTATGAACGTTACAAACAACTCACAGGATTGGATGCCCCCGTAATACAGTTCCTTGAAGAGGACGGAGAAATCCTAGCTTTTTTAGAACACGTATATGAACTGATCGACTTTCATGTAAATCGATATATTGAGCGTAATTTTACTCATCTTATGATCTGCTTCGGTTGCACGGGTGGACAACATCGTAGTGTCTACTCTGCACAGCACGTTGCAGAACATCTCCATAAGAGGTTCGCTGTTGAAGTACACCTCTGCCACAGAGAGCAAGGAATCACGCAAATACTGAAATAACTAATCCTAAAATATAAAAATTTCAAGTAGAAAACAATATACACAAAGAAGAGAGCGTTTATTAGACATATGAGAAGATTCATAATTGCTTTATTCCTTTGCCTAATAGCTCTCCCCTCCTTTGCCCGTCGCACAAAAATTTTTGGTACAGTAAAGGACGAGAGTGGGAGTCCTGTTGAGATGGCCAATGTTAGAATTAAAGGTTTACCAATTCTAACCATGACAGACTTAAAGGGATTCTACACAATATACTGTGAAAGTGCTGATTCCATAGAAGTTATATATTCACAAATAGGCTACGGAAGTCGCCGTCGTCTCTTGCGTAATCCAGGAGACTCTGTACGTCTGGATATCGTCCTTCACAATAGTGTGGATTACGAACTCGGAGGTGCAACCGTGTTAGGACAAAAACGTGAAGCTACTACCGAGCAGCGTATTTCGACAGAAGCTCTAAAGAATACTCCTTCAACAACAGGGAATGGTGTAGAGGAACTCATACAGTCGCAAGCAGGAGTTTCTACTCACAGCGAACTCTCTTCGCAATACAATGTGCGAGGCGGTTCTTTTGACGAGAATGTCGTTTATTTGAATGGCATAGAAATTTATCGTCCCCTACTCGTACGATCTGGACAACAGGAGGGATTATCAATTATTAATCCAGATATGGTGGAGCGCATAGCTTTTAGTAGCGGAGGTTTTGAAGCACGCTATGGTGATAAGATGTCATCTGTTCTCGACATCACCTACAAACATCCCGAGAAGTTTGAAGCAAAAATCAATACTTCACTTTTAGGAGCTGGAGCATACTTTGGTTGGGGAAATAAGCACATGGACTTCATGACTTCTGTTCGCTACAAAACCACTCGCCACCTTTTGGGATCTATGGACACGCAAGGTGAATATCAGCCAAACTTCTTAGATTATCAAGGTGCTTTTTCTTGGCGTCCCTCGCGAAAGTGGACTATTGATTTACTGGGAAATATCTCCGATAACAGTTATAATTTCTACCCCAAGAATCGTGAGACATCTTTTGGTACATTAAATGATCCTAAAACCTTTACTGTCTATTTTGATGGTAAAGAAAAGGACCGTTTCCGTACGTTCTTTGGTGCGGCCACCATTACGCGCCACCTCTCCCCCGAGGCATTCCTTGCACTTCAAATGTCTACCTTCTCAACCTTGGAACATGAGAACTACGATATTCAAGGAGAATACTGGTTACAAGAAGCAACTTCACAAGAACAGTTGGGAGTAGGAACATACATGGAACATGCTCGAAACCGACTTAAAGCAAATGTTTACAATGTTGGGCTTCGCTTCCGCACAAAGACAGCTAAGGCTGGCAACACATTGAATAGTCACACCTTACAAGTGGGGTTAAACTGGCTGAACGAACGTATTAAAGAAAATAGTCGCGAATGGGAAATGCGTGACTCTATGGGCTATAGCCTCCCCTACGACGAAAAAGCTCTGCGCCTCATCTACAGTCTGAAATCTGTAAACGAGATCCATACAAATAGATTTGAAGCTTTCGCGCAAGACTCTTGGCGATTCAACACAAAAGCCGGGCTTTTCAATTTCACTTATGGAGTGCGCTTCAACTATTGGGACTGGAACAAAGAGTCTCTCATATCGCCACGCGCAAGTATCGGCTTTCTCCCTGCTTCAAACGACCATTGGACCTTGCGCTTTGCCACGGGGCTCTACTATCAAGCACCTTTCTTCAAGGAACTTCGCGATACAACTCTGACAAACGGTATTGCTACAGTAAGAATGAATCGCAACATCAAAGCTCAACGATCCATCCATTTTGTGTTGGGAGCAGACTACGCGTTCAGAATGATGGATCGTCCTTTCCGATTTACGGCTGAAACTTACTATAAGGCGCTCACTAATCTCAATCCTTACAGCATCAATAATGTTCGTGTAGTCTACTATGGTCGCAATATCGCATCTGGATATGCAGCAGGATTAGATTTTAAACTTTTTGGAGAATTCGTTCCTGGAACTGATAGTTGGCTGACTTTTTCTCTCATGAAAACACAAGAGAAAGTAGACGGACAATGGCTGCCTCGGCCTACTGATCAACGCTACAATTTCTCAGCTTTCTTCACTGACTATTTCCCAGGAAGTACGCGTTGGCGTGCTACACTAAAGATGGCTTTTGCTGGGGGGCTTCCCTTTGGTCCTCCTCACACAGGTCGGAATTTTCAAACCTTCCGTTCACCTGCATATAAACGTGTAGACCTTGGACTCTCCTATCGTATGCCTCTCCGCTGGCAACGACAACAAGAAGCTGGAATAGAAACGGCACGACGGCATCTCTTCAAAAACATTTGGATAGGTATAGATTGTTTCAACCTCTTAGGTATCGACAACGTAAATTCTTACTATTGGGTAACAGATATTACCAACACACAATATGCCGTACCCAATTATCTCACGGGCAGACAAATTTCCGTGCGGTTCAGCATTGAATTCTAATTGAACACCTACCTCAAAATATGAGAACCAAACTTTTTATCCGTAATATCTACATCCCAGATATTGCGGATAAATTGTTTCTAAGAAAAAGAAAGCTCACTTTTAGAAAGAGCAAAAAAGACACGCAAGAACTTGTGTAAAACTTTAGATATTTCATACGAGAAGATAAAAGAATATTATAAATAAATTTCAAAATTTATTCTTCCATGAATCGTATCAAATTAAACTCAACCATCAAGGAATAAAAAGAGTATAGATGTAAAGTACCACTACAATAAGAAAATTTAGAGGTTCCAAAGGAGAACTAAAAAATACAATAAAGATATTTGGAAAAACTATATTCTAACTTATAACTGTACCTATTTTTACGCAATCATCACACATATCTTGTCTTCTTTCTTCAGAAAAGAAGTGAGTTTTCAGTAAACAAAGCACTTTGCAGAAAATATTAATAACTCTTACGAGCAAAATTCACAAAACACTTCGCTAGATTGAGAAACATATATATCAACAAACAATATAAAACTAAAGCCTCAAAAATTCAAGAAAAAGAAATCTCCTATTTTTACACAATCTTCAGGTTGAGAGCTCTAGATTAGAAACACACAAAAGCCCCAGATGAAAAGGAAACAAGGGATTTCACTGTTCAATGATTCACTTTCCACAAAAGGAATAGAAAATAAGAATAGAAATATAACAAATTTGCCGCATTGCAAAAGTTATCACTAACTTTGCAAATAATGTATACAAGACTGATGAATATGAATAGACTTATACTCGGCGTCCTCCTTTTTGCTTGGTTCCCCTTTTATAGTGCAGCTCAAGCTCCAGTGCGCACGGAGAAGCAAAAAATTGAACGTATTGGCAAAATCTATTCTGATTCTCTACAACAGCTGAAAACGTTCTACAACGACTGGAAATATGAAGAGGCTGATACATTGTCAAATCCCTACTATTTCCGCTTATTTGCCAGCCCAACTTTCTATGAGAAAGCTGTCAAAGAACTCTTTTCTCTATCTACGCCAGAGGATGATTATCGAGCCATACTGGAAAGTAAGGCTTTAATCTCTGTGTATGCTCAAAGGCCATGGCTTATTCAGAATCTAAACGATACTATAAGAAGCTCAACTCCAAGTTCCTATGAGCAAATTATAAAGCCCAATGTACAACTGTCCAAACAGGTAGAGGAAAAAACAAACGAAGAATTTAATCTTCAGAATTTAGACATCGTAGTACATCGTCCCTCCTTTTGGACTTTTCGTGCAAATGTTTCATTCCAGTTGATGCAGAACTACGTCTCCGACAATTGGTATAAAGGCGGAGAAAGTAATCATTCGTTCTTAACGACGTTGAACGTACAAGCCAATTTCGATAATAAACAGAAAATCACATTCAACAATTATCTAGAAATGAAGTTTGGGCTTCAGAGTTCAAATTCTGATACTGAACATCGATATAAGACCAATACTGACCTTCTCCGCCTCACCAACGAATTGGGTATTAAAGCGTCAAAACATTGGTATTATTCAGCCATGCTTCAAAGTTGGACGCAATTCTATCGCAGCTATAAGAAAAACGAAAAAAGAGTGCGTTCCGACTTTATGTCACCTTTTGAAGGTCTATTCACGTTGGGTATGAAATATTCTCTTCATACAAAAAATAATCGCTTTAACGTGAACGCCAATCTATCTCCTTTTGCTTGTGACTTCAAGTATGTAAGTCGAATGGGACTAGCCCCTTCCTTTGGGGTAAAGCCAAATCATCACACACGCTTTGATTATGGTTCGAACATAACGATAACGGCAAAATGGACTCCTTGGAAAAATGTCACCTGGGATAGTCGTCTCTTCTACTACACTAATTATAAGTACGCGCAAATAGAATGGGAGAACACTATATATCTAAGAATCAACCGATTCCTTTCCACCAAGCTTTTTCTCTATCCACGCTTCGATGACAACGTTCGGAGAAAAGATAGTGGAAGTTATTTCCAATTTAATGAATTCCTTTCTGTCGGTATAGACTATTCTTTCTAACGTTAGTTCCACGATCTCTTTTGCATAGAGGAACTACACAGCAGAGAATCAGTATTTTATATTTCTCCTCCAACTCCAGCCACACAGGACATTTATCATGATTGATCAAAGCACGATACAAAAAGTTCTAGACGCAACAGATATTGTTGATGTTGTTAAAGAATTTGTAACACTCCATAAAGCTGGAGTTAACTACAAAGGCCTTTGCCCCTTCCATAACGAGAAAACGCCTTCATTCGTTGTTTCTCCTGCAAAACAAATCTGTAAATGTTATGGCTGTGGCAAAGGTGGAAATGCTCTCCATTTTTTGATGGAAATGGAACAACTCACCTATCCCGAAGCTATCAAATGGTTAGGAAAGAAATACGGTATAGAGATCCGCGAAAAAGAGATGACCGACAAGGACCGTCAAGCACAGACCGAGCGAGAAAGTCTTTTTATCATCAATGAGTGGGCACGCAACTATTTTGAAAATAATCTACATGAATCGGCCGATGGTCTTGCAATCGGATTGGCTTATTTCCGTCAACGCGGTCTTCGTGATGATATCATCCGAAAGTTCCATTTAGGGTATTCACTTGTGGACAAAGACTCCCTTTACCAAGCGGCTATCTCTAAAGGTTTTAATTCTGAATTACTCATCAAGACGGGACTTTGCTTCAAAACAGATGATGGAAAAGTCTTGGACAGGTATCATGGACGTGTCATTTATCCTGTCCACAGCATTTCGGGAAAAGTTGTTGCCTTCGGCGGACGTATTCTCACACAGAACAAGAATGTAGGGAAATACGTAAACTCACCTGAATCGGAGATTTATAGTAAATCTCACGAACTTTATGGACTTTATGAAGCTAAAAGAGCTATTGTCCAAGAAAACAGTTGTTTTCTTGTAGAGGGCTATATGGATGTTATCTCTATGCACCAAAGCGGTGTAGAGAACGTAGTTGCATCTAGTGGTACTTCACTCACAGAAGGACAAATCCGTTTGCTCCATCGCTTCACAAATAACATCACTGTACTCTATGATGGAGACAATGCAGGTATTCATGCAAGTTTGCGAGGCATTGATATGCTCCTTTCTGAGGGATTGAACATAAAAGTACTTTTGCTTCCAGAAGGAGAGGATCCTGATAGCTTCGCGCAAAAATATGGTGCATCCAAATTTCAGGGATACATAAAAGAAAACCAAGTAGACTTTATCCGCTTTAAGACAGATCTTCTGATGAAAGATGTTGGAAACGATCCAATAAAGCGCGCAAACTTTATTTCTGAAATTATCCACAGTATCAGTCTGATTCCTGAAGGTATTATTCGCCAGATGTATTCGCGAGAATGCGCGCAAATGATACACGTTAGCGAAGAGATGATTCTGTCTGAAGTAGCCAAAATCCGCAGAGAAACTACAACCCAGGTTCAAGAAAAAGATGAACGTCAACGCGAGCGGGAACTTCAAGAAGAGGAGAAACAGCGCAAAGAAGATCTACAAATACAATCGCGCAATAAAGTGGCTCAAATGGAACGTCTGCTCATCAGGGATATTATCCGACATGGTGAACAACCTCTTTTTGAATCTGAAGGTGTTCAGTATAGCGTGACAAGCTATATCTGTGAAGATTTGAAGAATGATAGTTTGAAAATGCAAAATCAACATTATCAGCACATCCTTTCAGAAGCCGAACGTCATGTTTCTGAAGAAAATTGGCATTCGCTCCCTTTTTTTCTTAACAATCCTGAAGAATCCATAAGTATGCTTGCAGCAGAACTCTCAACAGACAAGAATGAACTCTGCACCAATAATCGCATACAATATGGGGAAGATACTGACCATCTAGCCGATCGTATCCCACAACTTCTCAATGACTATAAAATGGCTCTTATAGAGGCAGAACTCGAAACTGCACATAAAGAATTGGCAGAAATATACAAGAGTGGCGATCTCCCAAAGGTGCTGGAATACATGAAAAAGATTAAAGAACTTGATGAGCTTCATAAAGCCATAGGAGAAGCCACACAACGCATTATCACACTAAAATAAAATCAACAGTAATAAAACCAAAGGAACAAATAAATCTCTTATTGTTTCTACTGAAAGTACTGATAAAAGAACAGAGCAGCCATACTTCCTCAGAAGTAAAAGGTTGCTCTGTCTTATTACATCTCTAGAAACGAGCGTAAACTTGTAGCTCGGCCGTATTATAATACTTATCTCGAATGGTTCGATTGTTTGTCAGATAATAGTTGAACTGGAGCATAAAATTCTTTGCTAATCGCCAATTAGCTGCAAGGCCATAATTAGCAACTAGATTATTCCATTGCTTTGCTTCCCTATAGCAATCCCAACGACAGTAAAGTTTAAGATTCTTCGTAACGGGGGCACCAACAGTAGCATACCACGAATCGGCACGTTCAGAAGCCAGGCGATTAGTTACTACACCACCAACAGAATGGCCGTATTCGCCACGCACAACCCAGTCATGTTCATAGTCTATACCCGCAGACCATCGTACTCGCTTCACTCTTTTCAGACTAAGAGGATCAGTTGCCTTATAATTCTCGTTGGTATATTTACCACTCCAACCAAACCAACCAATACGCAGATTCTTGCAAGGATTTACCCAAAGGCCTCCGATGATATCTTTGAAATTATCCTTATCAGAATGGTTTATTCCTTGCCCATTAAAGAGTCCCACTTGATAATGAAACCAATGACGACCATCTTTTGCTGCCAACAAATCACCTTGTATCTGCAAACCTACATCACGGCCACCGGACTTATGTGCTCCATTACGATCGACAGAGATTCCTGCCAATTGATTAGACAACTGTGAGAATACTCCCCACCCTATCTCCCAAGGGCTCATTGGATTCTCAAATGTAAAGCCGCGCTTGAACTGGCCCAGTTTTACTCGGAGCTCCTTCCAATGCTGCCACTCAACGAAAGCATCGAGTACACGCGGACCATTATCCTGTTTGGGCTGTCCACTTGCTTCCAACTGTATGCGATAGAAGAAATCCTTAAAAGCATAACCGTTCATATAGAGACGAATGAGACGCAAGTCAAAACCAGTGTGCGTCTTGTCGGATTGATCCGTCACTGTGGCTTTGCCTACAACATAACCTCCAAATTTAAAACTTGGGTCGAATGCTGCCATAAACTTTGATTTGTTCTCAGAAGCAGAAGCTTTAGCACCCAATTTGAGCGTTTCTTTTACTTCGCTGAGACTATGTCCCTCCGCACTAGAATGCAACATACTATCTGCGAAAACAGATATGGGCATATTGGATACAGGGATATCTGTTCCGGCAGCATTCGCTACAGAAGCGAACAGTGCCATACCACAAAAGGTGGACAAGAGTAGTTTACTCATGATTTTCATATTTGATTTACATTACGCTTACAAAATTAAGAATGTTTTTGAAGACATAAACAAACTTTCATGTTTTTATAATGCAAATTTTATCAAATCTCATTCAGTGCTACAATCGAACAACGATAGGGCTAAAAGATTTCTGCATGAATTGCCTCAGACTGCTGCGTACAACAAAAAACAAAGTGGAGCTTGCAATATACAGATTATTCACTCATTTAAAAGGTTTTAGGATACGATTACTTTGCTCTCCCATGCTTTTCCCGTAACTTTGCAGAACATTAAAAGAGAGATATATAAATTAGATATGACTATCAGAAATTCACTCGCAACCTTGGCTCTTCTCACAGGGATAACAGCTCAAGCTCTGCCTCTACGCCCAGAATTCTTACCTAAAAATGAACTAGTACAGGACAGCAAAAACAATGTACAGTACATCAATTTCGGAAACTTTGACCAATGGATCACTCGCAATATTGAAGAAAGTAGCATTATTGGAGGGCAAACAAGACAGGTTTATGCCATTGGTCCCACATCTGTGATTAATGGTCGCACACCATACTTAGGAACAGGTGGCTCTCCTTGGGCAACTTCAAACGTTATGGCACATGTCAGCGGTATCTACAAGACTAATGTAAGCGTATTTAAGCAAGCACGCCCAGGACATGGTTATTGTGCAAAACTTTATACTCATCTCGAACAAGTAAAGGTTCTCGGCATCGTAAACATTAAAGTCTTGGCGGCAGGAAGTATTTACTTAGGACAAATGATGGAACCCATTACCAGTTCGTCTAATCCTATGAAATATTTGAACTGTGGCATTAGATACTCTCATAGACCTAAGGCTATCATGTTTGATTATGCCACTAAATTAATGCCGGGTGATCGCATTCGCCAAACGGGCTTCGGGGGAGCCAAGACTATTGCTGGTCGAGACCTGGCAGATTGTGTTGTTTATTTGCAGAAGCGTTGGGAAGATGCAAAAGGCAATGTCTATGCAAAACGTATTGGCACAATGGTTCACTACTTCACACAAACAACCAACTGGGTGAACAACCAAGAGTTTACTATCCATTATGGAAATATTACAACACAACCATTTTACAAAAGTTACATGGGGCTGAATTCTCAATTTTACATGAAGAACTCAAAAGGTAAGATGGTGCCTATCAAAGAAATTGAATGGGGAACAAGTGATGATACTCCTACACACCTTATTGTAAAATTTGACTCAAGTAATGGTGGAGCCTATACAGGTACAGTTGGCAACACTCTTTGGGTTGACAATGTGCGCTTAGTCTACTAGATTTTTAGTACAGCAATAATAAATGGGGAGGAAGGATTTCTTAAACCAAAATATAGTTTAAGAAGTTCTTCCTTTCCTTTTTGTTTTTTAAGCATAAGATACAAGCACCTTAGACCACACAAACGCCTAACTATCAAGCTCATAATCTATTCTAAAATATAATAAGGAGGCTTATATGACAAAAAGAGACCTAAAATCTCTTGTACTCCCTTTATTTACTAT
>NZ_DBHHRH010000033.1:0-67813 GCF_057240785.1 Alloprevotella sp.
TTGGCATATAAGAGAAAAAGAGACCCATTTTAGGTCTCTTTTTGTCACTTATGCCCAAAATCAAGAAACGTCCGTACAAAGGCGGTTGCAGGATTTTTTTTGCGCCCATCAAGCCATAAAAACACTGCTTTATCGCAAAAAAACGCACAAGGATAGTTGACAGTTCTTTTATGGATTTGTATCTTTGCAACATCGATAGATAACAAAAAAATTTCTTAAGGAACCGTCGGGGTAGTCGTGAGACAACGTCGACGGATCTTTTTTATATAAAAAACACAAGGACGCGCCACCCACCTGCTCAACCTCACACTGGCTCTTCGCATGGATGGGCAACTATCCAGAACTGAGAGAAACCGCTAAAATTGAATCTGTCCGCTTAGAAGTCTCATTCATCGACGCCTCTGAAGCGCACCTGCAACACACCCTTGCGAAGAGGCGTTTATGCAATACCCCTGTGCGTAAATATCCTTATAGCGTTTGAAAATACAATAAGGCTGTCAGCTCACATCCTTATTGCGTCAGCTGACGCCCTTATTGTATTTTTGAGCGCGACAAATAAGGCCGCAACTATGAGAAAACACATTCCTCCCCAGAGTTTGTTTTTCTTGGTAAGAGAAGAAATAAGCTCATTGTCCACTCACTGTCCCCAGCGGGGACACACCATGCGTAACCGCGGGTGATGCCCGAAGGGTGAACCCGTGGAGAAGTGGAGAGTGGAGAGTGGAGAGTGGAGAAGTGGAGAGGGAGAGAAAAGAGAAACCTCCCAGCCCGCACCCACTGTCCCCGGAGGGGACACACCATGCGTAACCGCGGGTGATGCCCGAAGGGTGAACCCGTGGAGAAGTGGAGAGTGGAGAGTGGAGAGTGGAGAAGTGGAGAGGGAGAGAAAAGAGAAACCTCCCAGCCCGCACCCACTGTCCCCAGCGGGGACACACCATGCGTAACCGCGGGTGATGCCTGAAGGGCGAACCCGTGGAGAAGTGGAGAGAGTGGAGAGGGAGAGAAAAAAGAAACCTCCCAGCCTGCACCCACTGTCCCCAGCGAGGACACACTATGCGTAACCGCGGGTGATGCCCAAAGGGTGAACCCGTGGAGAAGTGGAGAAGTGGAGAGGGAAGCCTCCGACACCGGAGGTGTCGCACAGCACCCACTCTTGTTACTCTCTCAACGCTTGCAGTGCGACGCCGCCGGCGTCGGAGATCTCTTAGCCCATATCCCCACGGGTTCACCCTCGCTCTGCTCGGACATCACCCACGGTTAAGCATAGTGCGCCTCCGCCGGAGGCGTGAGTTGTGCTCTACGTAGCTATGATCTTGATACGAGATAGTGACAAAGAGAAACTACCGTTTATGTTTAGTTCCAATCTTCGAGGTTGGCGGTGGCTTCAATTTTGTTCTCCAGACTATCGGGAAGAGCGGAAAAGAAATCGAAACCTGTTAGGCGTTCCACTTCGTCAATGGTATTTACATAATCCCCCTTCGGGTGATTTCCTTTCTCATTTTTATAAATAAATCCGATAGCTTTGGGAGTGCCCTTCAAGCACAACACAACTTTGAAGAAAGCTTCGGGCACTACCACTTTATGCTCACCAATCCTTTTGTGCTGACGCCGATAAAGCAAAGGGCCACAAACGATATAGATACCATCCCACGTTTTTGCCCATGCGCGGCACTGCATCTCCATTTCGTTCCAATCGCCCGCATTGAGATTGTGGTTTTGTGGGCAGATATTGGTGAACAAGAAAGATTCCCGCATGGCTTCAGCATCCCATTTGTTGTCTGCCGCTGGACACATGTGCCCACGGTCGTAGCCAGAACGCATATAATCATAAGTGTCTACGCGCGGTGCTGGAATGTCCTCATCTGCTTGAAAAGGATGCCCCTTGCGCGACGCCGCACCCTCGAGGCGTTGGGGCGTTAGGTGCCACGCCACCCAGTTGGGGATACGCATTGCGGGATTGTAAGAAACCGTATAGCCCACCCGCTGCAAGAGAACAGAGGGGAGACTATCGGGAGTGACGACAACGCAGAGCGAATCGAGCACCGAAGCGTCCACCGCCGTGGCTGAATCGGCCTCGGTTGCTACGTTTTGCGATACCAGCATTGCGCCCTTGGGTGCTCCGAACTGACAAGAACTCAGAGCGAACGCAGTGAGAACGAGAATTTGTCCTGTTAAGATATGAGTAAGTTTCATTCTTTAGTAGATAACATTTTGCGAACGAAGATAGCGATTTCTTGGCAGAGCCACTCCTCAAGTTATTCCCTTTTTCCGAAACACCTGCACACGAAAATCCCTCGACTGGCGGAGCAGATGGGGTTCATATTCTTCAGCTATTAGCAAAAAATTTGCTTCCTATCAGAAAAGGACTTATATTTGCCAATGAAGGTTTTTGCAACCTCAAGAATACAAATTGATACTAACTACATCCCCAATTTATACTATGGAGCAGGGAAAAAGAATCATTGAGTGCGTCCCCAATTTCAGCGAGGGCCGCAACCGAGCAACTATTGATGCCATTGCGCAAGTGATTGCCGGAAGTCGTGGTGTGAAACTTCTCGACGTGGATCCGGGCGAGGCCACGAACCGCACCGTTATCACCTTTGTGGGCGAACCCGAAGCCGTTTGCGAAGCAGCGTTTAAGGCCGTGCGCCGTGCTGCCGAACTCATCGATATGCGGCAACATCACGGAGCACATCCGCGCATGGGAGCTACCGATGTGCTCCCGCTTATCCCCGTTGCAGGTGTCACACTGGAAGAGTGTGCCGAACTGGCGCGCAAACTGGCACAACGCTTGGCGGAAGAACTGACCATCCCGACCTACTGCTATGAGGCGGCAGCACTGAAGCCTGAACACCGCAATCTGGCCGTATGCCGCCAAGGAGAATATGAAGCTCTACCCGAAAAACTTAGTGATGCCGCCAAGGCGCCCGACTTCGGAGCGCGCCCCTTCGATGAGGGCGTGGCACGCACAGGCTGTACGGCGGTGGGCGCACGAAATTTCCTCATCGCTGTCAATTTCAACCTCAACACGACATCCACGCGCCGCGCCAACGCCATAGCGTTCGACGTGAGAGAAAAAGGACGACCGATGCGCGAGGGCAACACGCTGACGGGAAAAATCATGAAAGACGCCGATGGGAAAACCATCATGCAACCTGGCACGCTCAAAGCTACAAAAGCCATTGGGTGGTACATCGATGAATACGGCATCGCGCAAGTGTCCATGAATATGACCGATTTGAGCGTTACCCCTCTCCACCGCGCTTTCGAGGAAGTGTGTCGCTGCGCACAGAACCGCGGCGTGCGCGTGACGGGAACGGAGATTGTGGGACTTATTCCGAAGCAAACGCTCCTTGATGCAGGTCGCTACTTCTTAGAACGACAAGAACGCTCCACGGGTATTCCGGAGAAAGACATCGTGCAAATAGCTATCCGCTCCATGGGGCTGAACGATCTCAAGCCTTTCCGCCCCGAAGAAAAGGTGATAGAATATATGCTGGAGGCAGACCCCGGCACAACACGCTTAGTGGACTTGACGGCGCGCGGTTTTGCAGAAGAGACTTCGCGAGAATCTCCTGCACCAGGCGGTGGAACAATTTCAGCCTATATGGGTGCATTGGGCGCTGCTTTGGGAACGATGGTGGCGAACCTCTCTGCACACAAGCGGGGCTGGGACGAACGCTGGCAAGAATTTAGTACACACGCCGACAAAGGGCAACAACTCATGGAGCAACTCCTCCAGTTGGTGGACGAAGACACAGAAGCTTTTAACGCCATTATGTCCGCTTTCGGTATGCCGAAGGGGAATGACGAAGAAAAACGCTTGCGCACCGAAGCCATTCAGCAAGCCACACTCTACGCCACACAAGTGCCGCTGCGCACCATGAAGGCCTCCTACGAGGGTTTTGCGCTCTGCCGCGCCATGGCTGAAACGGGCAATCCCAACAGTGTTTCCGATGCGGGCGTAGGAGCGTTGGCGATTCGTGCAGCGGTGCGCGGTGCTGGACTAAACGTGAAAATCAACGCTGCCTCCCTCCACGATCGTGCTACGGCGGATGCCCTAACGACCGAAGCCGATGAACTCATTCGCAAAGCCGATGCGGAGGAAGCTGCCATTACCGCCATCGTCGAAGCAAAAATCTGCGGCGAATAAATAGCTGATTCCGTGTGCTTCCACCTTATCGAGCACATCGGAAGTTCCTCAATAATCCCAAACGGAAGCGGGGAGTTCCTCGCTGAAAACCTCGCTTCCTCCTCTCTTTCTATCCCTCAAAAAAGAACAACATGGAAAGCATGGATAACAATATAAGTCTCGAACAATTTCAGGCTGACATCCGACAGGGCATCCCTGCCGAACTGCCGGAGCTACCTCCTTACGACACCGACATCAATCATGCGCCGAAGCGCAAAGACATCCTCACGCCCGAGGAGAAACGTTTGGCGCTGCGCAACGCTCTTCGCTATTTTCCCGAGGAACTGCACGCACAGTTAGCTCCCGAATTTGCAGAAGAACTCAAGCAATACGGACGCATATATATGTATCGCTACCGTCCGCAGTACGCTATGTATGCTCGTCCCATCAATGAATATCCGCATCGCTCGGAACAGGCGGCGGCTATCATGCTGATGATTCAGAACAACCTCGATCCGCGCGTGGCTCAACACCCTCACGAACTGATTACCTACGGCGGAAACGGTGCTGTCTTTCAGAACTGGGCGCAATACTGCCTCGTGATGAAATACCTCAGTGAGATGACCGATGAGCAAACCCTTGTGATGTATTCTGGTCACCCGCTGGGACTCTTCCCCTCCCATCGAGATGCGCCGCGCGTAGTGGTGACAAACGGTATGGTAATCCCCAACTATTCTCGCCCCGACGACTGGGAGCGCAGCAACGCTCTCGGCGTGAGTCAGTACGGCCAAATGACGGCTGGCTCCTATATGTATATCGGTCCGCAGGGCATCGTACACGGTACGACTATCACCGTGCTCAACGCAGCGCGCCGAGTGATGAACGGCAAAGACAAGATGCCGCTTTTCGTCTCATCGGGACTGGGCGGCATGAGTGGTGCACAACCCAAGGCAGGCAACATTGCTGGCGTGGTGAGCGTTGTGGCCGAAATCAACCCGAAGGCGGCAGAGAAGCGACACGAACAAGGATGGGTAGACGAGCTTCATACTTCGCTCGATGAACTCATCCCCGCCATTCGCAAAGCTGTGGAGGAGCGCCGCGTCGTATCTATGGCGTATGTGGGAAATGTTGTCGATCTCTGGGAACGTTTGGCGGATGAAGGCGTTGAAGTGAACTTAGGTTCCGACCAAACGTCGCTCCACAATCCTTGGGCGGGTGGTTACTACCCCGTAGGGCTGACGCTGGAGGAGAGCAAGCAGATGATGGCTGACAACCCGCAGCAATTCCGCAAATGCGTGCACGCATCATTGCGCCGGCAGGTGGACGCCATCAACCGCCTGACGGAGCGTGGTATGTACTTCTTCGACTACGGTAACGCCTTCTTGCTGCAAGCTTCACGCGCTGAAGCCGATATCCTGCAAGCAGACGGCAGTTTCCGCTATCCTTCTTACGTGCAAGACATTATGGGACCGATGTTCTTCGATTATGGTTTCGGCCCATTCCGCTGGGTGTGCGCTTCAGGCGACCCGCGCGATCTCGAACTGACCGACCGCTTGGCGACAGAAGTGCTGGAAGCTGAGCGCGCCGAAGCACCTACCGACATTCAGAATCAGCTCGACGATAACATTTTATGGATCAAAGAAGCGGGACGCAACCACCTCGTGGTGGGTTCACAAGCACGTATTCTCTACGCCGATAGTGAAGGACGAATGAAGATTGCGTTGGCATTCAACGAAGCCGTGAAGCGCGGAGAACTGAGAGGACCTGTGGTGCTCGGTAGAGACCATCACGATGTGTCGGGAACAGACTCCCCCTTCCGCGAAACAAGCAACATTTACGACGGCTCTCAGTTCTGCGCCGACATGGCTATTCAGAACGTCATTGGCGATAGTTTCCGCGGTGCCACTTGGGTGAGCATCCACAACGGAGGCGGCGTAGGTTGGGGCGAAGTTATCAACGGCGGTTTCGGCATGGTGGTGGACGGTAGCGAAGACGCTGCACGCCACATTCGCAATATGCTTTTCTGGGATGTGAACAATGGTATCAGTCGCCGAGCTTGGGCGCGCAACAAAGGTTCGATGGACGCTATCCGTCGCGAAATGGAACGCACGCCACAACTCCGCGTGACAATGCCGCACCTTGTGGACGATGCCGTCATCGATAAGGCGGCTTCCCTCTTCTAACCTCACTCTAAAAAACACAAACATGGAAAAGATTCACGAAATAAGTGCCGAACATCTCTCCTTAGAGAGAGTGGCTGACATCATATATCACAACTATCAGTTGCGCCTTAGCGAGGATGCTCGCCAGCGCATCGTTCGCTGCCGGAAATACTTGGACGAGAAAATAGCGCGTTCGGAAGTTCCTATCTACGGCGTTACAACGGGCTTCGGCTCACTCTGCAACATCAGCATCAGTAAGCACCAACTCTCCCAACTGCAAATAAACCTCATGATGAGCCATGCCTGTGGCTGTGGCGACCGTGTGCCGCGCGACATTGTACGCATCATGCTTCTCCTCAAGATACAATCCCTCAGCTACGGCTATTCCGGTTGTCAGTTGGTCACCGTGGAGCGCCTCATCGACTTCTTCAATGCAGGCGTTTGTCCTGTTGTCTATATGCAAGGTTCGGTGGGTGCATCGGGCGACCTCGTTCCGCTGGCGCATCTCTGCCTGCCGCTCGTGGGTTTGGGCGAAGTAGAATTTGAGGGACGGCAGATGAGCGGTGCTGAACTGCTGCAACTGAAGCATTGGGAACCCATCGCCTTGGCTTCAAAGGAGGGACTCGCGCTTCTCAATGGTACGCAGAACATGGCGGCGTTCGGCTGCTGGGCTCTCATAAAGGCAAAACAGCTAAGCCAATGGGCGGATTGCATCGCGGCGTTGTCGCTTGATGCCTACGATGGACGCATCGAAGCGTTCTATCATGCTGTTCATGCGGTGAGACCACACAAGGGCCAACTCGATACGGCTGCTCGCATCTCCCAACTTCTCGCTGGTAGTCAGATCATCGAAAAATCCAAAACACACGTGCAAGATCCTTATTCGTTCCGCTGCATTCCGCAGGTACACGGAACGGTGAAGGACACCCTCCAGTATGTGGAACACGTTCTCGACACTGAAATAAACGCCGCCACGGACAACCCGACCGTTTGCCCTGACGAAGACCTCGTCATCTCCGCAGGAAATTTCCACGGAGAACCTATCGCCCTCCCCATGGACTTCCTAACACTGGCCATGTCCGAACTGGCTAATATCTCCGAACGCCGCACCTATAAGTTGGTGTCGGGAACGCGCGGATTGCCCAGTTTCCTCGTTGCCAATCCAGGAGTAAATAGCGGTTTCATGATAACGCAATACACGGCAGCCTCCATTGTGAGCCAAAGCAAAGGTTTGTGTATGCCGGCTTCTGCCGATAGCATCCCGACCTCGCAGGGACAAGAGGACCATGTCAGTATGGGCGCAAACGCTGGGACGAAGCTCTACACCGTAGTGAACAATACGGAGCGCGTTTTGGCTATCGAACTCTTCAACGCAGCGCAAGCGCTCGAATTCCGCCGCCCCGAACAGACATCTCCCGCGCTCGAACGCCTCGTGGCGAACTATCGACAGGTTGTTCCCTTTATCAGCGACGATGTCGTGATGTATCCCTATATTGCCAAATCGGTAGAGTTCCTCCAAACCCAGTCTTTGCCCGACACCAACCCTACTCTCTGAAATGAAAAGTCTGATTCATAACATAGGCATCCTCGCCGGCATATTGCCTTCGGGCAAAGAAAAATTAGCCGGTGAGGAAATGCGCTCCATCCAAACGATCCGCCATGCGTGGCTTTTGATTGAAGATGGGTTGATAAAGGACTTCGGCGATGGCTCTCCCTTGCCTGCTGACGGCGAATACACATCCATCGACGCCCAGGGCGGTATCGTCATGCCCTGCTATTGTGACCCACACACCCACATTGTGTATGCTGGTAGTCGCGAACAAGAATTTGAGGACAAGATACGCGGCCTCAGCTATGAGGAAATAGCCCGTCGCGGTGGAGGTATCCTCAATTCGGCCGACCGCTTACACGAGCAAACGGAGGAAGAACTCTTCCTTCAGGCTCAACAGCGACTCAACGAGATGCGCGCTGGCGGAACGGGCAGCGTAGAAATCAAAAGCGGTTACGGACTCAACACGGCGGATGAGCTCAAGATGTTGCGCGTCATCCACCGCCTGCGGGAAACGTCCCCCCTCGAAATCCGCGCCACCTTCCTTGGTGCACATGCCGTTGGGCGCGCCTATCAGGGCCGACAGAGCGAATATGTCGACCTCGTCATCAATGAGATGATTCCCGAAGTGGGACGAGAGGGTTTGGCCGACTTCATCGATGTTTTCTGCGATGAAGGTTTCTTCACGCCCGAGGAAACAGCGCGCATACTCAAGGCAGGTGCTCACTATGGTTTGCGCCCCAAGATTCACGCCGAAGAGTTGGCCGCTTCGGGAGGTATCACCGTGGCAGTAGAGCACAACGCTCTCTCCGTCGACCATCTGGAGCGAATGCCCGACAGCGCCATTCCGCTCCTTCAGCAGTCCGATGTCATGCCCACGCTGCTCCCCGGCACGTCCTTTTTCCTCAATATGCCCTATGCTCCCGCTCGCAAACTCATCGATGCAGGCCTCCCCGTGGCACTCGCCACCGATTGGAATCCAGGTTCAACGCCTTCGGGCAGCATGAAGTTTATCCTCTCCTTGGCTTGCATCAAGCAACGCCTACTTCCGGAAGAGGCCATCAACGCCGCCACCATCAACGCGGCCTACGCCATGGGGCTCAGCCAAACTCACGGCAGCATCACCCGCGGTAAGCGGGCAGCACTCCAACTCATCAATGCCCCCTCGCTGGCTTATCTCCCCTACGCCTACACTTCTAACCCCGTTCGAGAAGTCATCCTCTGAGTCACACAAAATCAACAAATCGAACCATTTTCGTGAATTCTCGAAAATGGTCAAGAATAGTAGCGGAGTCCTGCAACAAGTCATCCACTTATTGCAACTCCGCTACACTCATTTTCTTTCCAAAGGTTGAGAAAAGCTTCAGAAGCTTCACCACAAATTAGCCACTTCTTATTATCACCCAGTTAAAACTTCATGAAGCATCTAAAGTTCCAAACACTTTTGAAAAACTCCTGAAGAGGAGGAGCAGGCACTATCAACTCTCTCCGCAAATATCCTTATAACGTTTGAAAATACAATAAGGCTGTCAGCTCACATCCTTATTGCGTCAGCCCACGCCCTTATTGTATTTGTGAACGCGACAAATAAAGTCGCAACTAAGAGAAAACACACTCCTCCCCAGAGTTTGTTTTTCTTGGTAGGAGAAGAAATAACTCATTGTCCACCCACTGTCCCTGGAGGGGACACACCATGCTTAACCGCGGGTGATACCCGAAGGGCGAACCCGTGGAGAGAACTCCACTCCTCTCTCCGACACCGGAGGTGTCGCACAACAACCACTTTTACTCACACATCTCTTTACTCCCTCAACGCTTTCAGTGCGACGCCGCTGGCGTCGGAGTCCTCTCTGTGCACACCCCCCACGGGTTCACCCTCGCCACAGCTCGGGCATCACCCGCGGTTAAGCATGGTGCGCCTCCGCCGGAGGCGTAAGTTACGCTGCGAGGATGCAACTGAGATAGTAAAGGGGTAATGTGCAAAGCTGAGATAGATTAGCCACGGAGACTATACAGACTTTTTATGATGAGAGCCGCACCCACTGTCCCCAGAGGGGACACACCATGCGTAACCGCGGGTGATGCCCAAAGGGCGAACCCGTGGAGAGAACTCCACTCCTCTCTCCGACACCGGAGGTGTCGCACAACACCCACTTTTGCTCATGTGATTCTCTCTCTACGCTTGCCGTGCAACGCTTCCAACAAAAATCCGCAATACCTACTTAGAGGTATTGCGGAGAGGAAAATAGAATCTATTTGCAGTGTAGTAAACCATAATAATTTAAAACTTACCAAACAGCAATATAGTTAAAAATGATAAAGGAAGCTATGACCTTGAACTGCCCTATAAGCACATTGATGTCCTCATGGCATTCTCCACCACAAAGGTAACTGAAGAAGAGAGAGCCGAAAATACTTCCATGGCTGAATGCTTTGC
This sequence comes from Alloprevotella sp., assembly GCF_057240785.1. Classification (NCBI taxonomy): domain Bacteria; kingdom Pseudomonadati; phylum Bacteroidota; class Bacteroidia; order Bacteroidales; family Prevotellaceae; genus Alloprevotella; species Alloprevotella sp. The sequence goes on from NZ_DBHHRH010000033.1 coordinate 10,281, forward strand.
CACTATTTCCACGTTTGCCCAATACAGATTCGGTAAGTTTTTCAAAGCCCAACTTTGAAAAAACGTCCATAATATGATAAATTTCACCGAAAGAAGTGGTATTCTCGTTTTTAATTGCGACCTTTGCCATGTCAAATTTTTGCTTACTTGTTATGTTTGCAGCACCAAGATATGTCACAAGAATTTATGCTGCGGAATTAAGGTATACTATAAGGAAATAAATAGGATATTTAAGAAACTTTTTATTGAAAATTTTGGATATATATATGCACCAAATTTTAGGCAAATAGGATTTTCTAACTTATAAGTTGAAAACAGAACTTTGAGAGAAGAAAGATAGAAAAGAGATAATATCTCAAGACTTATAGTGTGGCATACACATAAATTTGTCTTCTGCAAAAGATTATTTTCGTGCCTAATTGTGTTTTTTCAATTTTACAATATAATAGTAGGAACATTTATTTTATTATGAACAAGTTTACAAAAAAGGCTTATTTCAAGCCTGCAACAGAAGTGTACGCTTTCGATGGCGATAACACGCTCATGGCTGGCAGCCCTCCTGTGCAGCCTGGTGGCGGAGGCAGCGGAAGTGTAACCATCACGCCTCCTGAAAAGGACGAAGACGAAGAATTGGAAGGAACCCGCAAGTTTTCCGGCAGTAAGTTGTGGGAGTAAAAGTAACAAGTAAAAAAGAAGACAGAAAATGTAGAAAACATGAACATCAAACATTTCAATAAGCAAACAGCTCTTGCTTTAGCGTGCGTTGCAGGAATAAGTTTCAGCGCTTGTTCCGACAACGACCTTGATAATACGGGCAAAACCGGCGACCGTGGCGCTGCGGTTTCTTATATTGTCTCTAATGCGCAGAACGGCGCGCACCGATCAGCTGCTGCTCGTGCTCTGCCCGGCAGTTCGTTGAGTCGTGCTGCTTTTGCGGAACAGATTGCGCCCTTGAGCCTCACTCCTGAAGATCTCACTTCACAAAAGCTCGATGTGCAGGGCGGCGACGGCAATACCTGCCTTATAGAAACCACTACGGCCGGCATAGAAAGCATGCCGCGCAAGGCGGAGACGAGCACGGAAGCCGGAACGATACACCGTTCCCGCATCGCTCCTCGTGCGAATGTTGTTGAAACATTCTCCGCTGCAGACCATTTTTCCTCCATCGGCTACCGTGGAACGACTTCTACCCTCAGCCCCACACCATGGTTCTACAACAAGGACACAAATCCCGACGGTACGCTCGTCAATGAGATTCTGTGGTCGTGGGAACAGCCCTATGGAAAATTTTATGCTGTTTATCCTTTAGTGACTTCCAGCTATAACAAATTGCAGCTGTCTCCCGAGAGCTATACATCTACACCTTATGTTGATTTCGAAGTAGAGCCGAAGGTGGTCAATCAGAAAGACCTCATGACGGCCTGCTCTGGCGAAGTGCAGTATGCCACTCGCTACGTGGCTCCGACAACGAACCTCGATTTCCATCACGCACTGACGGCAGTGCGCTTCAAAGTGGGGCAGAATCTTTCATGGAACAAGAAAATAACGAAAGTGGAGATCATCAACGCGCAGAGCAAGGGACGCTACACGCTCTCCTCGAAAGCCGACGGCACGGGGGCTGCGTGGAGCAATCTCAGCACTCCCGCCACGTTCACCCTTGGTGGCGACGGTACGCTCAATGTGAGCACTTCGCAAGCCGTTAACCAAATCATCATGGGCAATAATGGCGATAATTTCACTTTCTACATGATTCCGCAATCGCTTGCAGGCGTGAGTGTAAAGATCTACTTTGACAACAGCACTACACCTGCTATCACTGCCAACCTCTCCGGCACATGGAAGCCCGGCACAACGAAGACTTACGCCCTGTCGCAGAAGACCAGCACCTGGGAGTATCAACTTACTGTGACCAGCCCTGCAGCTGCGAGTTACTTAGAAACTACCGCTCAATATTACACAGTTCAGAGCTATCGCAAGGATCCCATTACACATGTTCAGCAGGCAGTGAAGTGGAAAGTTGTAGGATATGAGGAAAGTTCTGATGGCGGCAATACCTGGACATCTCTCAGCACAACCAAGCCTGTATGGCTCACCAAGTTGAGCAAAGAGGAGGGCAATGGCGGCACATCTGCCGAGAGTGGCACAGCTACCCTTACCAAGAATATTACCGACTTCCTTGCTAAGTATAACGAAGTGCTGCAGGATGCTCCGCAAAAAGGCTCTGCCGGCAACTACTACAACCTCTCCAACGCCACGGGTGCAGCCTCCGTTGAGAACACTGCCAACTCTTACCTCATCTCTGCTCCGGGCTACTACCGCATTCCGTTGGTTTATGGTAACGCTATCACGGGCGGTGCTACTAATGAACATTCCTATAAAACCACTGTGTCAGGCTCTGATGTCTTGAAAAACTTCAAGGATCATGCAGGTAAGAATATTACTGATCCTTGGATTACGCAGAGCAATGGAGGCGCGAATGTGCCCGATGGAGCAAAGATTGTTTGGACAGACCAAAGCGGCATTGTAGAAGCAAGTAGTCTTTCTCTTTCTGCCGACAAAAAGTTTGTACAGTTCCATGTGCCGCAGGACAAGATTAAGAACGGTAACGCTGTCATCGCCGTCACGAAGGGCGGCACGGTGGTCTGGTCCTGGCACCTGTGGTTCGACCACAAGGACGTACTCAACACCATCCCCGTTGTCAACCATCAAGGCGTTACGTATAAGTTTACCAAGCAGACGCTCGGTTTCGCCTACCGCAAATGGGACGGCTCCACCTACAACAAGCCGCGCGTGGCCCGCGTGAAGGTGGAGCAGAGCATCGCCAACAGCGGCACAAAGCAGGTTGCCTACATCGACATCACTCAAAATCCCGGCAGCGTCAAGGAAATCTCCTCCACTCTCTACCAGTTCGGTCGCAAGGATGCCTTCCCTGGCACCGATACCACTCCCGACGGTTCGTTCAACAAGAACGGCGGCATGTCCCTCCAGAACGGTATCCAGCATCCCGAGACTTTCTACACTTATGGCTCAACTTGGGATAGCGGTTACAATCAATACAACCTCTGGTCAATGGACAACACCGTTACAGGCTATAATGACAATGCCGTTGTCAAGACCGTCTATGACCCTTGCCCCGCCGGTTTCAAGATGCCTGCCTCCAACGCTTTCACCGGCTTCACCACCACGGGGAAAAACACAGTAAATACACAGTCCCAATTTAACGTTAGCGGTGCTTGGGATTGGGGTTGGAACTTCAACAACAAAATCACTTCTCCCGATGCCGCCGTATATTTCCCTGCTTCGGGTTATCGCGACTACTACGACGGTTCGCTGCGCAACGTGGGCAGCTTCGGCTACTCTTGGTCGGCAGTCCCGAACTACACGACCGACGGTTGCTACCTGAGCATCGGCTCGGGCAGCGTGTGCCCGCAGTTCGTCAGCAGTCGGTCGTACGGGTTCTCTGTCCGTCCCGTCTCAGAATAATTCGATTCATTTGATTGATTGCCTGTGGCCTTCAAAGCCACAGGCAATATTTTTTTTCGGTGCTTTGCCCCTCTCCGGCGGAAAACCGCCGATCATATAAAAACAGTATTCACCCGGGCTGCTCCGCCCTTACGGCACCCGCAGCCCACGTTCTTTGACACATTGAGACAACCCCGAGGGAGAAAAAACGCCGTGCCACAGACAATGTACAGACTTTTTATAAATTCTGTGAAAGATGATTGGAGATGAACATCCTCGCATGCGCACCCACTGTCCCCGGAGGGGACACACCATGCGTAACCGCGGGTGATACCCGAAGGGCGAACCCGTGGAGAGAACTCCACTCCTCTCTCCGACACCGGAGGTGTCGCACAACAACCACTTTTACTCACACATCTCTTTACTCCCTCAACGCTTTCAGTGCGACGCCGCTGGCGTCGGAGTCCTCTCTGTGCACACCCCCCACGGGTTCACCCTCGCCACAGCTCGGGCATCACCCGCGGTTAAGCATGGTGCGCCTCCGCCGGAGGCGTGAGCTACGCTGCGAGGATGCAACTGAGATAATGAAGGAGTAATGTGCAGAGCTGAGATAGATTAGCCACGGAGACTATACAGACTTTTTATGATGAGAGCCGTACCCACTGTCCCCGGAGGGGACACACTATGCGTAACCGCGGGTGATGCCCGAAGGGAGAACCCGTGGATAAGTGGAGAGAGAGGAATCCTACCTCCGACACCGGAGGTGTCGCACAACAACCACATTTGTTATTCTCTCAACGCTTGCAGTGCGACGCCGCTGGCGTCGGAGTCCTCTCTATACACACCTCCACGGGTTCACCCTCGCTCCGCTCGGGCATCACCCGCGGTTAAGCATGGTGCGCCTCCGCCGGAGGCGTGAGGTACGCTGTGAGGATGCAACTGAGATAATGAAGGAGTAATGTGCAAAGCTGAGATAGATTAGCCACGGAGACTATACAGACTTTTGTCATATAAGAGCAAAAGAGACCCATTTTAGGTCTCTTTTTGTCACTTATGCCAGACTTTTTATGATGAGAGTTGCACCCACTGTCCCCGGAGGGGACACACCATGCGTAACCGCGGGTGATGCCCGAAGGGAGAACCCGTGGAGAGAACTCCACTCCTCTCTCCGACACCGGAGGTGTCGCACAACAACCACTTTTACTCACACATCTCTTTACTCCCTCAACGCTTTCAGTACGACGCCGCCGGCGTCGGAAGTTGATGGTGTCCTGCCTATCCACGGGTTCACCCTCGCTCCGCTCGGGCATCACCCGCGGTTAAGCATGGTGCGCCTCCGCCGGAGGCGTGAGTTACGCTGCGAGGATGCAACTGAGATAGTAAAGGGGTAATATGCAAAGCTGAGATAGATTAGCCACGGAGACTATACAGACTTTTTATGATGAGACCCGCACCCACTGTCCCCGGAGGGGACACATCATGCTTAACCGCGGGTGATGCCCGAAGGGCGAACCCGTGGAGAAGTGGAGAGAGAGGTAACCCTACCTCCGACACCGGAGGTGTCGCACAGCACCCACTCTTGTTACTCTCTCAACGTTTGCAGTGCGACGCCGCTGGCGTCGGAAATTAGTGGGGCTGCTTATCCCACGGGTTCACCCTCGCTCCGCTCGGGCATCACCCGCGGTTAAGCATGGTGCGCCTCCGCCGGAGGCGTGAGGTACGCTGTGAGGATGCAACTGATGCAGAGGAGAAAAGATGATTCATCCCCGAAATTGCACGGATATAATACCAACGCAATTCGGGGATGAGTTAAAAAAGAATGTTGTCACGCTATCTAAAAATCTCGCTATCAAAACAGCGCTGGTTATATCTGACGGCGTGACAACAAAAACGCAACTTTTTTATTTTATGATCTTTTTACCGTTAACGATATAGATGCCAGACGGCAGCGATGGGAGCAAATCTGACGTACCTAAGCGCTTTCCTTGCAATGTATATATATAATTGCCTTGTGCCTTCTTCGTCTTGAGGTTGACAATGGAAGTGGTTGTTTCGGGGGCGTAGGTGACCTCTATACTCTTAAACGTAGAAGTATTTGTTGCCTTAAACATTACCATTGCGGCACGTCCCGTCCATGAATATTGATTGTCTTTTTCATCGTCGTCGCATTGGTAAACGCCACCAGTCTGCGTAATCTCTGCCAAGTCGCATTGATATGGAAGGCATTTGAAGACGATTTTTGTTATCACCACATTCTCCGGAGCAGTGAAGCTCACGGTGTTGTTTGTGTACCATTTGAACTTATCGTCCATTATGCGGTTCCAATATCTTGCGCTTATTTTTTGACAAGAAAGTTTGATGCCATCTTGCTCGAGAGGTTTGCCATCTTCAATCTTCCCCACTTCGGGTTCGTCGCCCAATGTTGAGGTTTCTATCCCCCATGGATTAGCTGCAAAATTAAACACGGCAACGCTCTGTGCGAAACTCTGCATGCTTAAGAGCGCAATAACTGCTGTTAGTAGATATTTTCTCATTGTTGTATATATTAAAAATTTAAATAAATTATTTTACTACTTTTTTATTTCCTACCACATAAAGTCCCTTTGGTAGTGAGGGCCAGATGGCTTTCGTACCCAAACGAACGCCTTGTAGTGTATATACATCTGCTGTTTGCTCTTCTGCTGGCTCAAGGCTATTTATGCCCGTCACAACCGTTGCAAAACTGGGAGCGCCCCAATATTGAGCAGTTTTATATTGTTCGATACTGGTCTCGGGCACCACTAAGGTCTTTCCGTTGGGCGTTTTGTTGAACACATTACCTTTCAGAACTGGGGGCGTTGTGGCATTACAAGTAACCTTCGACAGGCTCGAACAATTCACAAGAGCATTCAGACCGATGTTTTTCAATGTAGAGGGGAAGGTCACTTCCGTCAGTGCCGTACAATTTTGGAAGACAAAAGGCTTCAGTTCTTCAACGCCTTCGGGCAGCGTTATCTGTTGCAGAGCCTTGCAACCTTTGAAAGCCTTTTGATTGACAACAGTGAAGCCCTTACCCAATGTTACGGAGGCGAGCGCCGTGCAATCTTCAAAAGCCGAAGCTCCCAGCAATTCCAGACCTTCAGGAGTTGTGATTTCGAAGAGCGACGTACAACCATAGAATGCCAGTCCGTCGATTGTCTTCAATCCTTCGGGAAGAGAAATGCCTGATAAACCTACGCAATTGTGGAAGGCAGAACGTCCGATTCTTGTCAGGTTTTCGGGGAAGTTTACCTTTTGCAAAAAACTACATTCATCAAAAACATTGTTTCCAATCTCTGTAACCCCATTAGGAATGGTAATCTCTTCCAAAGCAGAGCAGCCATTAAATGCTCCGTCGCCAATGCTCTCCAACGATTTCGGCAGAGCGATATTTGCTAATGCCGTACATTTGAAGAACGCACTTTCGCCAATGGCAGTAAGCCCCTCTTTGAGTTGTACATTGTTAAGTTTGTCGCAATACATGAACATGTTATTGCCCATGTTTTTGATGGTCGATGGCAAAGAAGCAGCAATCAACGAATGGCAGTTGGAGAAAGCCGCTTCTCCCAATGTTTCTACGCCCTCTGGTATGACAATCGCCTGAAGAGCAGAAGCAAAGAAAGCCTCTTTACTAATGGTGCGCAACGTAGAGGGAAGAACGATGTTGCGCAACGGAGTTTCGGCAAATGCTTGATAGCCAATACCCACGATACCTTCTGGCAGAACGATTTGTCGGTCCTCAGGAATAAGTGCAGCGGGCCATGACACCACGACATTGTTTTCTATCTTCACTCCGTCCGGTATCGGCGTTGGTGTTTTGTTTGCCGCCATCAGAGTTTGAAGAGGATAGAATGTTGTTGCTCTTTCTCCCGCAAAAGCAGAAGTAGAGACTGCTGAAGCAGCAAACAACATAGAAAAAAGTAAAGTTCTTTTCATTTGTATAAAATTAAATTTGATGATTTATTTCTTTGGTTTATCAGTCGTGTGTGGCTGCTCGGTTCTCTTTGCCGTTGCCCTTATAGATCAGTCGGTGTATCTTACCGCCTACACGATCTTCTTTATAAAGAACCTTTGCCGCAGATTTGTTGCTGACATCGATAATGAAGATAGATGCACACGCCGTTGTTTCAGCCTTTGAGTCTTCGGCGGCCACATACATGCGGTTGGGATTATACGGATTAAAGACAATAGCTTTTACGTCATACTGCTGACCAAGACTGATGTAAGGAGTAGAAGAAAAGCTCTTCCCCTCGTAGTTCATAACGTAGATATTGCCTGCATGATCGGCATAATAGAGCAATGGGCGTACAGGATTTACGCCGACAGCAGAAGTGGGCAGAATATGCCCCGTGGCGTCCATCTCGCCCAACAAACTCTCTTCTGCTTTATTCGCGGTTGGGGCAAAACGGTAAACTGTTACACCATTACCACTTCTGCTGCCTACAAGCAGCGCATGTTTAGGCTCGTAACGGTTATCAGCATTTGCTTCAGCGTAACTACCATCGCACGCCAACAGTGCCATCGGCGTAACAGGACAGCTCACTTTTCCCTCTACCATACCACGTATGCCGCCAATATAAATAAGGTGTTTAGAAGCCGTGTCAAAGTAAACGCGAAGCATATCCATGGGGTTGGTTATCAAACTGCAAGAAAGATCCGCAATTTTTGCACCTGCAGGCAACTGATGACGACGTTTCCCCACAACAAAACGACGCTCGGGTGTCATAAGATAATCTTTCCCGTTGCCGGTGAAATAAACACTTCCGCCCTCTGCGCCCCAAAGTCGGTTTTGCATACCGAAAGGTACAAAGGCGTGATTCGGTGAAAAATCGGTTGCCGTTCCGTCGTAGTCAATCTTGCTTAACACGTTCATCGTACTGGCATTCAAAGCATAGATGCGTCGCGGAGAATCGGTACTTACGATGACTTCAAGACCTCCCGTATCGTCAATATTATTCGGGTTGGTGATACACTCGCCTGTCCAGCAAAGTGCTAATGGCGTTTTACCTAACGAAAGTGTTGGATTGCTCTCTGCAAAAACATTGCGCACAGCAGGTGCTTCTTGTACATCGAGAGATTTGTACGCAAGCATGGCGCCGTCTTTTCCCTCGGTAAAGAGTAGTAAGCCTTGGTCGTAACCAGAATATACATAAAATGTAAAGTCGGCAAACTTAGCCGTTTGATCTTCGGCAATAACCTTCAGCGTACCCGTATGTTTGCCCAATACAGTACATTCATAATCAAGAGAATCTGCCGTACTCACTTTATTATTGTCAATAATCCACTCATAGGTGGTTGTCTGCTTTGTTCCTTCCGAGAAGTTAAGCACTGGCTTAAGCTTCAAATGCGCATTCTGCTTTATGCTGTATGCTTTTTCTATTCCCGTCACAGCAACAAGTTTTGCAGTAGGAGTTTCGACATTGTTGGGTTCTTTATCGCTACATGCCGCGAAAAGTGCTATTAGAAGCGGCAAGGCATAAAGGAAATTGTAAATTTTCTTCATTTTTATATTGTTATTTTGAATTATATTTCACACGTCTTCTATTTTGATTCTAAGTTTGGAATTACACCTCCCAATGCACATCGGGGAAGTTGACGCCCTCCTGCGGATGAGCCTCAAAATACGCCTTCACTTTTTTGAAAATGCGCAGATATTCGTATTTGCGCTCGTTCATCTCTTTTTGAGTGACAGGCGAGCCGTTCCACTCGATAAACTTTTGATACTTTTTCTTGTCATATTCGCCCAACCAATATGCCAGTTCTGGCCACCATATCGGCATATCGAGGCGATTATCAAAAACGAGTTGCATCTTTGACAGTTCGGCAATGATGGGAGGCAATTCGGTCTTTTCGCTGATGCCTATTGCCAACACATAAAAACTATCTTCGTTCAGATTTCTCCGAAGAATATTGATGCGGAGCGTGTCGCTTGTTGCGCCAGCAGATAATCTTCGCTCGGTGGAGAATGGTTGAAAATGCACACCTGCTTTTGCTGTTGTTACCGTATCTATCACCTTCAAACGATAGCTTCTTGGTGATGTACTCGCCGAACCTACTGCTGTTAAGGGTATGCGTATCACCGTATCGGCAACCGAATAGGGTAAACTGCCCATGGCGAGACGATAAGAAGCACGTTCAAAACTGATTCCCGATGCGCCTCGAAAAGAAAAGCTTTCATCCTGCGTGCACGAACAAGCACTCAATGCCAACATAGCGTACAGGCACAAATGCCACATTATAGTGTATGCTTTTTTCATTGCGGTTCGTATTTTCTTCTTCAGTCTTTATTTTCTTCACTCTGAGGCAGCGGCAGTATGTAAGTTGCATCGTTAGGCTCAAACACTTTACTATTGAGCCCCTCCATCGGCATTTCAAAGCGTTTGTAAGTAAAGAAGATCTGCCCCTCTCCCCAGTATTCTTTCTTTATTTCATCAACAAGCACTTGGCGGAAACGTTCTGGTGTAGCAATTTCTGAAGATGAAAGAGGCTGCAATCCGCGAGCGGTAATCACAGTGTTGAGCGCTTCGAGAGAGGCGTTACGGTCAGTATCGTACAATGCTTCAGCCAGGATATAATACATCTCGGGCAATCGTATCATATTTATTCCCGGTATTCTGCCCGCCTGCCACTCTTGCGTCTCTTCATAATTTTTGTCGTACAGCTTGGTGAAAGCCACAATTGGCCGTCCCCAATTGGTTTGTGTGAAGTATGCCTGAAAACGATAATCGTTGTTGGTTGGAGTAAATGTAGACGTACTGAACAGACGTTTGTAATTATTTCGCACCATATTACAGGTGGCGGTACTGCGCGCTGGATAGAACGTTTGCCGAACATCGAGATAAGCCTTTGGCGCATTGAGCACCCAAACACATTCGCTCGTGGCGGCATATCCCATAAAGAGTTGCAACACTTTCTCTTCTTTCACCATTCGGTAAGGCCCTTCCGTCACCTCTTTGGCGTACTTGGCAGCTTCGCTCTTGTTTCCTGCCCAAATATATACTCGTGCTTTAAGAGCCTTTATCGCATAACGACTTACATACATTTCAGCAGGTGTGCGCTTGGCCGACGATGATGCTAACAAACTATCGGCTTTATTTAGGTCGGCAAGTATGTGCTGGTAGCATTCGTCGACGGTGAGTCGTGGCGAGGGCTGCGTACTTGTTTTGGTGACATAGGGAATGGAAAGCTCGTGAGGACGAGAATAGTTCGGAGCAAACAAACGCAACATATCGAAATGTAGCATAGCTCGCAAAGCCAACGCCTCACCTTTATAAGTATCTAAACGTGCAAAATGTTTCCCCTCGGCTTGTTGCAGCAAATCGTTTATGGTATACACTGCAAAGAACGCCGATTCCCAAATACGATCTATTTGCTTCCTTACGTCAGTGTCGCGATATTGCAAGTCGTAAGTTTTTGTCAGCGTAGTGAGTGCTGCCTCGTGGTCGTTGTAATACAACTGCGCAATCTCGTCAACAAATCCGAACGACAATTGGCGGCCGTAAAGATTTGGCTTTGCCAATGTTGCATATATTCCTGTAAGTACGTCCTCGAAACCTTGTTCATCGGCATACATCTTCTTTCCGTCTATTTGTCCGGGCGTATCTATATCCACAAATCCGCATCCTTGCAACATTGTTGTTGTAAGAACAAGCGGCAATAATAAAGTGACTATTATATTTCTCATATCTTTACATTCAGTCCTATTTCAAAAACATGTGCGAAAGGATAGGCAAGTCCGCGCTCACGCTTGATGGTGGATAGATAAAAAAACTGCCCCGTAGAAAGCGAGATGCGCGCATCTGCAACGCGGCATACGCGACAAAGGTTGCTCGGAACTTGATATGCCAGCATCAACGATGTACCCTCCAGCACATATTCTTTGGCAACAAACCTCGACGTTGGTGGCGTTGCTTCGCGCAAGGCGATGTGCTTAAAAAGTGCCGCATTGCCTGGTTCCCGCCAACGACTGTAAAAAACACGCCTATCTACGTTGGTGAGAGGATCTGCCCCTTCCACTTTTGTGGCAAGCGTACTATTATATAATGTTGCACCTAATCGGTAGTTGAACGCAGCTGTAAGCGAAAAATCTTTCCATGTTGCCGAAAATCCCCATGTGCCTTGCACCGCTGGAGAGGTATCGCCCACCACTTGTCGCTCATTATAGTCATAGGTGTATGTGTATTCACCATTTCTTTTGATAAACACCTCTCTACCATTGGCTGGGTTGATGCCCGCAGAGCGCATCACTTTGAGAGCCGTGAGCGATTCGCCTTCCGCATAAAGCGGAACGGGCAAACGACTGTTTCCCTGCTTCACGTTGTCGGCATTGCGATTGCGCAGATAGTCGCTTATCTTCACTATTCGGTTACGGTTGTGGCTCATCGTTAGGTAAACATTCAAGCCCAACGGTCTGCCGCTGAAAACGCGCCCTCTCAGCGAAAGTTCAACACCAGCATTGCGTATCTGCCCCAAATTCTCTTTGCCATTCAGAAAACCTGTGTGAGCCGGTTTGGCAACAGTCATCACCAAATCGTTGGTGGTGTTTAGATAAGCATCGAAGCTACCGCTTACACGATCGTCAAATAGCGCGAAGTCGATGCCTGCATTACGCTTCAAGGTGCGTTCCCATCTCAGATGGGTATTTGCCAATGCCGTTGGTACAGCTCCTATCTGGTTGTTGTAAATCAAATCCGAACGATAGCTATATGCCTGCCTTGCTTGATAAGAATGGAAATTCACGTTGCCCACAATGCCTGCGCTGGCTCTAATTTTGAGTAGCGTTACAACTCTATTGGTCATGAAACTCTCTTTGTGTACGTTCCAACCTATGCCCAACATTCCGAAAGGAGCATATTTCTGCTGTGCACCAAATTTAGAAGACCCTTCACGACGAAAAGAAGCGTCTATAAAATAGCGGTTATCATAGACGTACTGCGCATTGATATAGCCGCCCAACATACGTGCACGATCTCGGTTGCCCTGCGGAGTAGACCCTTCGGCAAAAGATTTCGCCATGGAAGCATGATCCACCTTGTCGGACAACACTCCTGTTGCAATGAACCCATCAGATTTTTGCTCTATGGCTTGTACGTTTGCTCCCAACGTAAGATTGAGCAGGTGCTGCCCATATTTGCCAAATGCTTTATTCCATACGGCAAAAATACTGGACGATATATCGGCATGACGACTGTGCAAGATGTCGAAACTCCCCCGCTTTTGCTTTTCCACATACAGAAAGCGTTGCGACAGTGGTGAGAAAAAGCTCTCGTCATCGGTTTGTGTTTCGGTCAAAGCTGCAGTTCCCTCTATTCGCAATCCGCCGCCAAGGTTCCATCGCAGGCGCAGACTGTTGCTCATGGTGCGGGCGCTACTATTGATATAGCTGCTCAAACTTTTCTCATAAAGAGGATTGGGTTTTCCAAAAGAAAGTTCGTTGTTTAATACCCCTGCTGCGGTATAGGGGGCATCATAAGGATTAAGCAGCGCATAGTTACTGAAACTACCGTAAGGTACATCGTCGGTCAAGGCGCTTTCCACCCTACCCGTATATTGGATGAAAAGCCGTGTCCAGTCTCCATAGACCAGATTGACATACAATGATGCCGTATGCCGATTGCTCTTTTGCATCACTCCGTTCGTACCACTGTAGCCTCCCATGAGCCGATAACGAAAAATATCACTACCGCCCATGAACGACAGGTTATGCTGATGTGTTACGCCGGTACGTAGTGGCATGCGCAACCAATCTGTATTCACGCCTGCTTTCACACGATCCAGTTTTTCATAATACACTTTCTGTCGCTCCAAGTCAGTTTGACTACTGCCTTTCAAGTCGCCATAAATACCAGCCATGCGTTCGTATTCCAATTTTTCTGCGGCATTGAGCAGACGGTAAGCCGAAAGGTCCGCAACAGACAGTTGGTAACGCCCGTCGTAATCAACCTGCAACCGGCCGGCTTTTGTGGGCATCGAAGTAATCACAACCACACCATTGGCCGCTTTAGAACCGTAATATGCAGTAGCAGCTGCATCTTTCAACACCGAAACTTGCTTAATAGAAGCAGGCTGCAAACTAAAGATCACGCGCACATCTGTTTCCACTCCATCGAGAATAAACAACGGCAAATTAGTACGATCGCCCTCCACAAAACTGCTGCGTCCACGCAAAACCATATCGGGAATATGGTTGGGGTCTGCACCATAGTCGTTATTGGGTATCAGTTCAAACCCCGGAGTATTGTTCTTGATCATATCCAGCAGGTTCGTATTTGTCTGCCTGATGAGCGTCTCATGGTCAATAACAAAACTCGCCCCCGTATAACTTTCTTTGCGCTTATTTACATACCCCGTAACAACTGCCTCGCTTATCTTTTCCGCCTGTTCGTTGAGAACAAAATGATAAGTCGTACGACTTTCCGACACTTTCAACACTGCAGCTTTATACCCCAGCAACTGAGCAGAAAGTTCAACAGCCGTTGCAGGCAACTTGATAGTAAAGAGCCCTTTAGCATCGGATTGCGTGGTAGCCAAAACCTTTTTGCCATCTGTAGCTTTTATAGAAACATGCTCCAAAGGCGTTCCGTCGTCAGCATGCACCATGCCGCTTACCATACCCTTTTGGGCTGAAAGCGGCAAACAGAAAAAAAATAAGACAAGTATATAAAGGCTACTTTGAAAAAAGCAACGAGATATTATCATCACCTAAGTTTGGGTTTATTTTGCGGTGCAAAGGAGGCACAATTCCGAAAATAGGACAATACCCTCAAGTTGGTATTTTATGAAGTAAGTAAATGCAGCAAGGTTAACAACATCGCAGCTTTTCCAGACTGCTGACACTCGGTGTAGCAAACGGAATAGAAGAATTAGATAGAGATACTTATATTTGTTCCGAACGGTTAAAAAACAAAAGCTCCTGAAGAGGAAACAGAACAGCTATATGCGCCATCAAAAATATCCTTATAGCGTTTGAAAATACAATAAGGCTGTCAGCTGACATCCTTATTGCGTCAGCCCACGCCCTTATTGTATTTTTGAGCGCGACAAATAAGGCCGCAACTATGAGAAAACACACTCCTCCCCATAGTTTATTTTTCTTGGTAGGAGAAGAAATAACTCATTGTCCACCCACTGTCCCCAGAGGGGACACACTATGCGTAACCGCGGGTGATGCCCGAAGGGAGAACCCGTGGAGAGTGGAGAGGGAGAGAAAAGAGAAACCTCCCAGCCCGCACTCACTGTCCCCAGAGGGGACACACCATGCATAACCGCGGGTGATGCCCGAAGGGTGAACCCGTGGAGAAGTGGAGAAGTGGAGAGGGAGAGAAAAAAGAAACCTCCCAGTCCGCACCCACTGTCCCCAGCGGGGGACACACCATGCTTAACCGCGGGTGATGCCCAAAGGGCGAACCCGTGGAGAAGTGGAGAGGAAAGCCTCCGACACCAGAGGTGTCGCACAGCATCCACTTTTACTCACATAACTCTTTACTCCCTCAACGCTTGCAGTGCGACACCGCCGGCGTCGGAGTCCACCCTGTACCCCCCACGGGGTCACCCTCGCCACAGCTCGGGCATCACCCGCGGTTAAGCATGGTGCGCCTCCGCCGGAGGCGTAAGTTACGCTGCGAGGATGCAACTGAGATAGTAAAGGGGCAATGTGCAAAGCTGAGATAGATTAGCCACGGAGACTATACAGGCTTTTTATGATGAGAACTCGACCCACTGTCCCCAGCGGGGACACACCATGCGTAACCGCGAGTGATGCCCGAAGGGCGAACCCGTGGAGAGAACTCCACTCCTCTCTCCGACACCAGAGGTGTCGCACAACAACCACTTTTACTCACACATCTCTTTACTCCCTCAACGCTTTCAGTGCGACGCCGCTGGCGTCGGAGTCCTCTCTGTGCACACCCCCCACGGGTTCACCCTCGCCACAGCTCGGGCATCACCCGCGGTTAAGCATGGTGCGCCTCCGCCGGAGGCGTAAGTTACGCTGCGAGGATGCAACTGAGATCGTAAAGGGGCAATGTGCAAAGCTGAGATAGATTAGCCACAGAGACTATACAGACTTTTTATGATGAGAGCCGTACCCACTGTCCCCAGCGGGGACACACCATGCTTAACCGCGGGTGATGCCCGAAGGGCGAACCCGTGGAGAAGTGGAGAGGGAAGCCTCCGACACCGGCGGTGTCGCACAACATCCACAAAGACAATCTATCCTGCAAAGCATAAAAAACACATCCAGTAACAAAAGTTTTAGCGGATAGCCGTTGCCGAGAAAGAATATAAGCTATAACTTCGCACAACATCAAAAGATTAAAAACTTTAACCAATGAAGCTCCACGCATTCAAATATATCCTTTCGGCATCTATGGCGTTATCCTCACTAACAGTTCATGCCATATATCCCGATTCTGTTCTCCAACAAAAGATGCTGATTGAGGAACAAACCTTTCTGACTAAGATGAAACCAGGTTTGCAACACATGCAGATGCTTGCGGTTCGTGCGGCCATGCAGGGTAATGATTCGGATTTGCAAAAAATAAGAGAGAGCAGAAATCAAGCACCAACACTGCCAGAGGATGTCAAAGCGTTTTACCCATCGCCAAACATCTGTTTGTTCTCGCCGAAGAAAACTTCCACGCGCAAACGCCCCATACTGCTTTATCTGCACGGCGGCGGATGGTGTTTTGGAAGTATCAACAGTTGCGCCCGTTTCTGCGCTGCTGTTGCCTTGGAAGCAGACTGCGTTGTTGCCGCGCTCGACTATCGCCTCGCACCTGCTCACCCTTTCCCTCTCCCACTTGAAGATTGTCAGCAAGCCATTTCCTTTCTTAAAATGCATGCGGAAGAGTGGAACTGCGACTCTACACAGATTTCCATTGGAGGGGATAGTGCAGGAGGAAATTTGGCATTAGCCACAACCATGTCTGTACCCAATATCTTCAAAGTCATTTCCATCTATCCCGTAACAAAACTCTTTACAGAGCCAACGGCTTCGTGGGAAAAGTATGCGAAAGGATATGGGAATGATGCAGAACTGCTTGAAGCTTTCAATGAGGCTTATGCTCATCACAACGAACAGAACCCGCTTGCGTCAGTAGGTTTATGTAGCGATGAAACTTTGAGGGCACTGCCTCCAGCACTCTTTATCTCTGCCGGTCACGATATTCTGCTGGATCAAACTGCCGATTTTGTCAAACGCTTGCAAAGCCTGAACCATCCCGTAAGCTATCATATCTACCCAACCGCTTCGCATCTGTTCATCACCGTTCCTGGACAGCCCACAGCCTTTTCCGAAGCAGTCAAAACCGTTAGCAATTTCCTCAACGGCATTCAATGAAAAAGGATAACTCCTCCTCCCTTGCCCCCCTTGTTTTCTATTAAAAACGCACGTAGATGTTAACTTAAAAACGCTTCTACTAACAAAAAAACACAAATGTTTTGCAAATTCTTTTCACAAAACACAAAAAGAACCAAGAGAACAACTGCTAACCCTAAAAGTAAAACAAATTAGGCACTACCATAAGAATAAATAGGCACAAAGAAAGTACAGCTTTCATAAATATACCGTTGCTCCCCCTCAAGATTCCTGCTCGCATTTCGTAAGCATCTACACGATGTAAGCATTTCAAACAAAAAGGAACTAAAAGCCGTACCTCTTTATTATGCCCTAAATGTCGCCCAGTTAAATTTGCATCAATAACAAAACAAACAATAACAATGGCAAGATTTAGAATCACAACCAAGATGATGAAAAACTCCAACGGAGTTCGCATCGAACCAGGCATGACTGTTGAAGTCGTGACTCAAAGTATGAACAACCCCCTTCTCACCAATGGTGGTCAAGCCGTTGCCGATGCTTTCATGCGCATCTATGGCATAGATATCAAGAAAGCAGGTGCCTTAAATATGGTTTATTTGAATGTAGAAAAATTAAACTAAAATGGAAAATATAGAATCATTACGCAACATCGCTGAATATTTAGGATTAAAGAGTATTGTTTCTGAATTAGAAGCCATAGACCTACGCGCTAAACAAGAGAGTGCAAGCCTTATTTTTTTTGAGGAAAAAGAAGAACTGCTTATCCCGAATTGGGGTTAATAGGCTGACAGCTAATAGTTCTCATTAGCTACAACTGTTAACAAGCCTTCTACTGAACATATTTTACCAAGCAAATATATCGTAATTATATTCTTTAGAGTAGTATCAATATATACTTTTCATTGTGTTTTATTTACTTTATTTCATTATTATTTTGCTATTCCCAATAAAAATTCCCTATATTTGTGCCATGTTTGGTGGGCACTTTACAAACGACTCACCATTCATTGCACAAAACTTGCAAACGAGGTTATTCGACCCGGTTAAATCTGGAAAATTCAACTAAGGAGTCGTCATTAATCGAGTTTAGGCAGGTTCTGTGCCCCTATCCTATATGGGGGCATGGACTGTCTTTACTTTATTTTGACTCCAAGGTGTTTTCCAGAACCGAACCGGATAAATAAAGATAAAGCGGGCCGTATCCCCTTTCTTCTTTTATCCTCATCTAATACAAACATAACTAAAAACAATATTATTATGGCACTATTCAAAATTACCGTGAAGATGTCAAAGCACTGCGATGGAATGGTTATAGAACCAGGCATGAGCATCCAGTATGCTGCATTCTTTCCAAACGTTCTTTCAAACGACAAAGAACGAGACAAAATCAACACTCTCTTCTTCAACCACTTTGGTGTAGACCTAAAGAAGATGAATGCTTTAAACCCTGCGTATTTAAATGTAGAAAAATTAAACTAAAATGGAAAATATAGAATCATTACGCAACATCGCTGAATATTTAGGATTAAAGAATATTGTTTCTGAATTAGAAGCCATAGACCTACGCGCTAAACAAGAGAATGCAAGCCTTATTTTACCTTTAGTAGGTGAATTCAGTTCTGGAAAGACAACACTTATAAATGCTCTCACAGATAGCAAAAAGTTAGAAACAGCAACAAAACCAACTACTGCTACAATTTTCGAAGTACATTTCGGTAGTGAATCTTGCCATGCAAAAATTGTGGATGAAAAGGGGGAAATTCATGATATTGTAGATCTTGCAGAACTAAAGAACGACACCCTTGCAGATGCAAGAGTCGTAACAGTTTTTGATACTTCCAAAACAATACCATCAACCACAATTTTAGTTCAGTAAATATACAAAAACAATCCTCTTTTTAGGCTTTTATTAAAACTTTTTTTGAGGAAAAAGAAGAACTGCTTATCCCGAATTGGGGTAAGTTACAAAAGTATATTATCAACATAAATAAGACATACAATGAAAAAAAGTATTTGTATACTGCTAATGTGCCTCATAAATATGACTTTATGGGCAGGTGAAAAATCAGAGAAACGTATCTATATGATAGACCTGAGTGGATCTATGGCTGGATATCATTCAGATATCAATGTCTTTAAAAAAGAGATTACTCAACTATCTAATGCATTATCATCACTCGACTCTGAAATTGAAACTATCATAATACCATTTGCAGAAAAGCCTGCAGAAACTTTACGAGGAAATGGAAATGAACTAAGTGAAAAAGTGAAAGATTTCAAAGTTCTTAAAGGAAAGTCTGATATATATACTGCATGGTATACAGGTATCAAAGAGATTGATACCTCCAAACGAAACTTGCTTTTTCTTATCACAGATGGGCATCAAAACTGCGGAGTAGATACTAGAAAACTTAGTCAAGAACTAAAATCTTTTAGCAAGATAACATCTAAAGCAGAAATAGAAGCATACTATCTAATATTACATCCTAAATACCAAAATAATAAAATATCAAGGATATTTGAGACAGAAAGAAATATGTTTATCATATATAACCTTAAAGATATTGTGAAAAAAAAGCCAATAACAAAACAAAAAATAAATACAATCAAAAGAAATAATACAACAAAAAATATAGAGAAGAAAACAAATACACTTTTATATTACTTTTACTTACCAATCATAATAATTGTAACACTTTTATTCATATTAGCTTTAATTCTTATAGTTATACTAAGGATTAACCCTAAAGAGTTTAAAGAAATAAAAGAACGTTTACAAAATAGAAATGTAATTCCAGATAATAAAAATGGAATAAACAAGGAGAAAAGGACTTTTCGAGAAATAGCACAAACTCCGATACTTGCATCTTTAGCAAAAAGTTATAAGAAAATTGCTAAAGACATAGGAGTACCAAAAGATAAAACTGAAAAAATTTTAAAGGATTTTAGAAAAAGTCGTTTTATATGCTCAAAACCAAAAGACAGACATGCAAACTTTGCACCTATGGCTATTACAATTGGAAGATTTCCTACAAAAGAAGAACTACAAAAGATTTTAAAAGAAAAGAAATTAGAACCATCTTCTGAAAATATTCGTGCAATACATTATGAATTTGCAAGAAAAGCATTTGCTGATAAGTATAATATTACACCGAATCAAGCTGGACAAATAATTGGGGCACTAGACCATACAATTCATGAGGCAGAAGATGGTACAATACAAATAGTACCAAACTCAATACATGATTACTACAAACATGATGGATTAGCATCTATAAGAAAAAAAGAATTGACAGGAAAATAAATCCAAAAGAACTATAGAAATACTGCTGTCTGGTAAAACATTTTTGTTAGATAAAAATTAAGGACTAAAATCCTGTCTCAAGTTTTAGCTCTCTGTTAGGTGATCAACCCATCAACGCTGCAACTATCCGTAACATCACATATACGCTCATACGTGAAGAATTAGCACGTTTATACGGTACATCTGTACAAGAAGCTGCAGACATCATAGGCAACCAACTTGATTGTGCGCCACACGAGGACATCTCTGGCTATATCTTTATGGTACCCAACTGGGCGCACAAATGGTTCCGCCACAATGGCTATGTATCAAAAATGGGCATAAGTGACAAAAAGAGACCTAAAATGGGTCTCTTTTTGTCATATAAGCCCAATTTAATTTTTCAGACCTCAAGGCCTCTATTCTTTAACATTGAGAAAGACTCTCACTTGTACATATTTCCACTTCAAGTAACTTCTAACCCTAACGAGTCAACAGCTAATCTATGCTGTTGACTCGTTCTATTTTATGCTTCTTCAACTCGTTCCTGTTGGTGTGGATGTAAAGCATAAACTCATCGAAGACTAAATATATTTTACCGTTCATGGTCATGAGTCCAACATTGTCGGAGAGTTGGATACGGTCGAAACCTTCAAATGAAGATTTGGGGACTTTGTAGTACTCGCCTGCTTTCTCGGATGTGATGTACAGATGCGTCGGGGTAACGGCATAGAGACAGGGGCGGAAGTCGTATTCAAGATGTTGAAACGGCTTCACAATCTGGCAATCATGATGCAGCCATTTGTCGTATGTAGTAACAACGTCCTTTTCTGTACAACGCGTGAGAAGAATCTTTGAGGGCCACACGCCGGAGTGCATAAGCCGAAGTAGTGGGAGCTGTTCGGGAATATAGTCCAACATATCTGTATGATACCACACATTGTCCGCATCGCCATACTGCAAACCTTTCATTCTATGCTTAATGGCTTCGGGATGGAGCATATAATAAATCAGATTCCCGCTGGAGTCCTTGATAATTAAGAGTGTATAAGTGATACCCGTCAGTTTGTTTTCAGAATCTTTGTGCCAATGGGTCATAAAATATGTGCCAGCATTGAGAGCTTTCTCAATGTGCCAAAAGCTCGTATTGAGAAGCCCTCCTCCACACTCATTCCAATACCCCACAATATCCAAATCAACTGAATCCTCTTTCATCCTGTCGGCTAAATCATAAAGAAGATCGGCATTCATGTATGACATATAGGTATCGAGAATCTGCTGCACAGAGAAGAGTAACTTCAGCCGGGTTTTATGCCGCTCTTCTCTTGCTCTCGTGATAAGGGGAAGTTTACTAAAAAACAAGTCATCGTTGATAAACTTCTCCATTAGCTGCATGATATTTTCATACTGTCGAGAAATATCATTCACATCGCCTTCTTTAGAATCATAGCCTGGGATAACTTTCATCAGCATCAAAACCAGAAAGGGAATACTAATATCTTGCTCTACAATTTGCGCATAGATAGCTGCTTTCTTTGCGCCTATATCGGTAGTCACATTGGGCGAGCAACAATAAGTCATCAACTCAAGGGCGATGTTCTCGGGTTTTGCACGACGATACAGATTTGCATGGAAAAAACGCCACGCTCTTTTATATTGAATCAGAACATCTTCCAGATTTACGAGGTTATCTGTTTGCAACCCAACTTCCACTTTCAGATCTCTAAAAGTAGAGCGAAGTTTCTGATAAGAAGCAAAACTTCGCTTCATACCGTTACTGTGTATCGAACGGTTGTCGAGAAACTCTTCCAACTCCGCCATTGTGTTGTAAACAAGGCGAGTATTCGCTATCGTTGTCAGCCATTCTTCATACTTTATTTGCTCCTTCTTCATCGTTTCCTTTTTTGTTATTGCAAATGTACTTCGAAATCTATCTCAGCACAAATAGCACAGAAGAATTCTACTCAAAAGCGCGCAATAAACACAAGTACAATGTATCATCCTACAAAACAGAACACATATTCTTTCCCCTTCCACTGCATTCTCTCCTCTAAGTTTATTGGCAGAGATAAGGCACTTCGATGTCTGCATTGAATGCAATTTTATGAAGTCTCAGATTTTCCCAACTTCTTCATTCTTCACATTAACAAATAAGACAAAAAATCTCATCTACCCTTCAGAGGGTATCCGTCCATTTCTCCTCATAAAAAGCGATGAATGGCGTAGCAGAAAGGCTTCTTAAGGAAGAAGAGATACCTTTCTGCTATGTCCTTTCTTATGGGTTCTGTTCATTTTTCTTTTAACATATTCCGCTCTAAATGCCCATAATGGAGTATTTAGTTTTTTTAAGACTCTTCGCAATTTTGCACCGCTTAAAAACATTTACAAGAAACATGAATATTAAAAGTTTAATCATGCCTTTAGTGGCATTTTGCTTTCTGGGCCTCAGCTCCTGCAGCGATGACAACGGCCCTTCTTACAGTTCCACGACCTTGAAGAACACGGAACTCATGAACATTCTGAAGTCAAAGGGATACACTTTTTCCCAAGATGGAAAGTTAGAAATCAACGATTTGGTTAAATCCACTGTTTCGCTCGACTTAAGCGGAACAAAACTCTCCGACTTCTCTGGACTCGACATTCTACCCAATCTCAAGGAGGTTAAACTCTCCAATAATGGCTACGGACCTACTTTCGACTTCGCTCAGCTGCCAGCACAAATTACCGGTGTAGATTTGACAGACAATGATATTTATGACTTTGAAGGACTGGTGAATGTAAAGACGGAAGAGAATGGTGATGAAACCGTAACACAGTTGCACAAAATCACAAAATTGTACTTGCCACAGACAGCAAAGTTCAACATCAAAGACCTTGTGCGTTTCTATCGAGAGAAGAAGGCAGAGATTGAGTCTGGAAGTATAGACGTGAAGATGGAAACAGCAAAAGGCGACTTGCAGAAATACAATACCATTCGCGAGATACCTGATGAGAATATAAGGGCTAATTTCAAAAAATACTTTTCAAGTATCTTTGATAAGGACAGTATTCATATAGACATCAGTAAGCGGTTAAGCAACAAAGATAGGTTGAATAACTGTGCATTTAATGAGTGGTATGGAGTTGCCACTGCTAAAACACTGGAAGGGGTACAATACATTGTGGACAATCCTTATTGGGACGGCAAAATTCTTTTTGTAAGCCTGACAAACAAAGTGAAACTCCCGTACCTGAGACCCAGTAGCGGTCTCATGATCTTGACATTGACAAACGTGGATGCCTCTGAAGGCATCAATCTTGAGGATGCTACAAACATGACAGGTATCCAATGGGTAAATGTTAGCGGTATTAGCGTAATAGATTTAAGCCATAGTTCCCTGTTTGGTCAGAGAGCGATTGAGCAGGAACAGAATGGTCCCGATGGTTCCTCACTTGTTTTTGTAGACTGCCCAGATTTGAAAAAGATAGCTTTACCAGAAAAAAGCGGGTTGCGATCTTATATGATAACATTTGCGAATATGAAGAGTTTAGAACAGGTAGATTTGTCCAAATTTAAGATGATATCTAGTTTGGAACTTGGCGGTTTATCTCCGAATTGTCGTGTTACCTATCCGAAATTGACGGAATTTCATACCTACGATAAAAAAACCGCTTTTGCGTGTACGCAAGACGTATTTGACAGACAGGAAACAAAAGACTTTATCAAGAAGTATCTCGAGGTCTTGTCCGGTGGTGGTGGCTACATAGAAGATGGAGTTGAATGGTCATCACTAATTAATAATTAACAAAACACAAAAAAGATGAGACATTTTTTAATTTCTACCATATTGACGGTAATCAGCATCTTAGGATTTGCAGTAAATTCTAATGCGCAGACAGGTACTTACAATGGTACGTTGAGTAACATTACTATGAATGGGAAATTATACAATGATGCTACAAATCAGAGCTTTACATTGACAAGCGCTGGTGGTAACCTGTATGATTTGAGAGGTACAGTGGGACCTATTGGCAAGATGCCGGGAAAAATCAAAGTAGAACTTAAAGTTTCTATCAACAATGGAGTTCTTACAGCAACGACCCCCATAGGCGATTATGCCGGTAAATTGATGTTGTTGAATGGTGGATTACCCATTAATATTAAATTATCCAGTTTTACAGGCTCTCTTGTAAATAATGAACTCCACTTCGTTCTTGACACATACGCAGGTTGGAAATTCGCTCCTGTCTTCCCTGCTTCTGTTACGTTTGATGGAACTCTTCAGCTCTAACAATGAAAAAGAAAAGTACACACCTCTGGCTTCTGGGCATTGTAGTCCTCTTCCTTTTTGGACTTTCCGCTTGCAGCAGCGATGACGACTCAGAGAAGAAAAACCCCACAGAGGAATATATCAAAGCGGCAAGAAAACTGCTCAACGGCAATGTTGTTCTGTACACCAAAGCCACGATGAATGGGGTCGACAAAACACTGCTACCCAAAGGGTGCCCCACCAAATTCAATTTTGAATGGACGAGTAGCGACACCTTAAAACTCTCGCTCAATGGCTTCACCGTGGGGAATATGCCCCTTACCATTTATTTCCACTGCTTATGTAAATGCATGGAACTCAACTCGTGGGAAAAGGACGAGTACAAGGGAAGCGGCTGGATAAAGTTTAAAGGAAAAGACGGACAGGTGACCGGTGATCCAAAAGACAATTCGGCAGTAGAGAAAGGCAGCGGGGCTACGGTTATTGGCTACTTGAATGTGAAAACGCAAGAAATCAATTTCATCGTCAATTACAATATGATGAATGTGCGCTCCGAATGTTTCTTGCAAACCATCGACAAGAACCTCATCAAGCACTATGAAGAGGACTTCAAACGCTATGAAGAAGAGCTTGCCGAATACAAGAAACAACATGGATTGTAACGACTCGCGGAATAGCGCATGATAACTGGAAGAGGAAATGAAATACGTTCCTCTTCCTTTTTTCTTCTACGCTACACAATAGGTCTCGACACGGCCGAAAATATCCTTATTGCGTTTGAAAATACAATAAGGCTGTCAGCTCACATCCTTATTGCGTCAGCTCACGCCCTTATTGTATCCACGCCTCGCTGAATATAGCCGTGCCCCCCCCCTCCGCTTCTCGGAGAGAGAAGGAGAGGTGACCACGTGGAGGAAAAGTTGAGAGCAGAGAACGTCCATGTATGCACCCACTATCCCCGAAGGAGACGCACCATGCTTAACCGCGGGTGACACCCGAAAAGGGACCCTGTGGGGGACTCCGCAGAGAGTGTCCCTCCAACACCAGTAGGGTCGCACAGCAGCCTCTTTCCCCTCCAGAGAGTTTGGTTTTCTGCTAACATTACCACAAATCCACTACACTTTAGGGGGTATTCACGCTACTTTTTCTTCAGAATAGTGATGAATTCCTTACTATACGGCCTCCTCATAAATGAGGAGAGGCTTTTTAGAAGAGGATTTTCTGCCATTTCTTCCAACTTTTGGATTCTTTTCTGGTGAAAAATCCCCATAAGAGGGTATTTAGAATCTCTCCAAATCTGTGCAATTTTGCAGTGGTTTCATCCACTGATAAAAAGTGGAGGAATTATTAAAACTTAGATTCTCTAAGGTTTTTCGCATGATAAGACGGTTCATACTCATGGCTGTGCTGCTTCTCAGCATGGCCCTAACAATATCAGCACAGCAGGTTGTCAGCGGCAACTATTTAGGCCAATTCACCCGCATCTACATGAATGGAGAGAAGAAAGTGGACGCAAAGGATTTCACCACGAAAGTGAGTCAGTCCGGTTCTTCCATCAATCTCCACATTGATGCGTTCAAACTGGGGCGTATGCCGGGCAATGTCACCATCGATGCCAACAACATTGTGCTGAAACCCGATGGTAGTTTCAGCCAAACAGTTGACAAAGGCATCCTCATCAAAATCCTTTGGAAGCGTACGGCATATAGCGCAAAAGTATCAGGCAAAGTTGTTAACAATGTACTGAATTTCACTGTAACGAGTATCAACGCTTCTTATTTGGGAATATCGTTCACAGCGAGCATCAGCTTCAAAGGGACGAAACAAGCATAAAGAACAAAACACCCGCAGAGTTCTCTCTAAAAACGATACAAACAACACCTCAAATTCAATAAAGAATGAAACATTTAAACAACTATATTTTGGCAAATATCAAGTATCTACTCATTTTTGGCTTCTTCCTCTTGCTCGGTTCCTGTTCTTCAGATGAGAATTTAGACAAGAAGGATACGTCTGAAACTTTGGTGGCTGAGGCTAAGAGCTTCTTGAATGGAGATTTCGTTCTCAACACACGCGTTTTGATGAACGGCGTAAACAAAACCTTACTCCCACAAGGCTGCCCCACGAAGGTCAATTTCAGTTGGAGCAAAACAGACAAGAACGCCCTTACAGTTCGGTTAAACGAGTTTACAGTCGGACAAATGCCCCTTGTCATCACGTTTGCTTGTGATGCGAAAATTATGCAGCTCTCCTCGTGGGAAAAGAAAGAATATAAGGGAGATGGCTGGATAAAGTTTCAAGGTGCAGATGGCCACCTGGTGGTCAACAACCAAGCCAAGAATTCCGTATCGAAAGGTAGTTCGGTAAAGGGCTTCTACAATGTTAAGACGCACGAAATCAACTTCATCATCGATTTCAATATGATGAACGTAAGCTCCGAATGTTTCTTGCAAACCATCGATAAGAGCCGCACCAATAAGTATGAGGAGGAATTTAAAAAATTCGAAGAAGACCTCGCTGCCTATAAGAAAGAACACGGCTTGTAAGGAGCCGTGAAAAGAAATAAAGTGATAAAGGGTAGTGGGAATGAAGAATTTTTCACTTCCCTTTTTCCGAAACAAACGACTATGCAAAAGAAAATCATACTATTTCTACTCTTCTGCCTCGCCTGCTCTATGAACGTTTTGGCGCAACACAAGGTGAAGGTGACTGTGGTAGAGAAAGGCACACGGCATCCTTTGGCAGGCGCACTGGTGAGCTTTTCTACCAACAAAGAACTTACCCATGCCGTCAAGGCGGTTACAGATACCGATGGTAAGGCGCTTCTCCATTTGGAAACGGGTGATATGCCCCACTATTTTTATAAGATAAGTGTGACGGGCTATATTCCTATCACGGGCTCTCTCCCTCTTACCGAAAACGAACTCAAGGTGGAGATGAACGAGGACGTGATGTATATTAACGGAGCTGTAGTTACGGGTTCCAGAACAGAACGCCCCGTGAAGCTCTCCCCCATCACCACGCAGGTGTTGGGCGGAAAGGCACTTGTGGACGCCGGGTATAGCGATCTGCAACACGCCTTGCAACAAGAAACACCAGGTATGAACATCCAGAAAGTGGGCTTCGGCAACGAAATCTCTATGCAGGGACTCGATGCGCGCCATGTCCTGTTTCTCCAAGACGGAGAGCGCATGACGGGCGATATGGCGGGCAATCTCGACTACGAACGTTTCAACCTCCATGCCATCGACCGCGTAGAGATTGTGAAGGGTGCGAGCAGTACGCTCTATGGAAGCCGTGCTTCGGGAGCGGTTATCAATCTCATTTCTAAAAAGGCCACAAAGCCGCTCGATATTCAGGCGGGTATGAGATGGGCACAAAGGAATGAGCGCAACTACAAGAACCCACAACCCAAGGACTTCCTCTATATGTTTGAGAAAAACAGCGACCGCCCTAACCTGCAAGCGTGGGTTTCGGCCGGTATGAAGCAGGGAGCATTCACCTCACAAACGGATGTGTTGTACAGCGAAAGCGATGCGTTCTATATGTACCAGTCGGAGCACGACAAAAAAGTGTACACAAAAGAGGCCAACCCATTCCTCCCCCACGATATCACACTGACAGGTGCGGCCGAACGTTCGCCCATGGGTATTGAAGGTACGGAGCACATCTCTGTGGCGCAGAAGTTCTACTACGAACCCAGCGACAAGCTCTCCTTGCAGGTGTATGGCTCTATGTTTTTCCTCAACTCCTACGATTTGATTCAGGACATGACCTTCTCGCAGAGTCGCGACTTTATGGCGGGAATGAAAGCAAGATACGACGTGAAGAATTGGTTCTCTGTGAACCTAAGTTTGCACGGCGATTTCTACGACCGTTTTAAGCGTCATGAGCGCATCGACGAACGAAAGAAAGTCTACAAAAGTCGTATTCTCGAACCGCGCCTCACGCTAACAAGCACCTACTTCGCCGCACACAGCATGATCTTTGGTGTGGAACACACTACGGATGACCTCACAAGCGACCGCTTTGTTAATCGCAAGATGACCACCCGCTCGCTCCACGAAACAGAATACTTCTTGCAGGACGAGTGGACACCCAACGACCATTGGATGCTTTCCACGGGCGTGCGCACCAACTTCTCCAAAGCGTTCGGCTTCATGTGGATGCCGAAAATTGCGGTGAAGTTCTCACCCGACAACCATTGGGCTATCCGCGCCAACTATTCTATGGGGTATCGCGCACCGAGCATCAAAGAACTCTTCTTCAACTGGGACCACTTGGGTATGTTCCAAATCAGAGGTAGTGAGGAGCTCAAACCAGAAAAGAACAACTATTTCTCCATTGGTGCAGAATACAGCAAAGACCGCTTTTTCATCAACGTGAACGCTTACGGGAATTTCTTCCGCAAAAAGATAGAAGGTATCTGGCACATCTATGATATGCAGTACAACTTCGAATACATCAACCTCAGCAGTCAGCGTATGTTGGGCGTTGAAGCACTGCTGAAATGGCGCATGACGGACAACTTCACGCTCAACGCCACATATAGTTATGTGAATGTGAGCAAGCAAAATGGCATTCAGGTAAATACCACTTCGCCTCATGCAGCAACGGGTAGTCTCGACTATGTTTTCAGTCGCCCCAACTATCGTCTGAAAACCATCTTCAGTGCTTCGCTCATGGGCGAAAAGAAATTCGACGTGCAAGATCGCGTGTGGGTGGAGGAACACAAGAAGAGCTACGATGCATATTTCCGTTGTACGCTCCCCGCCTATGTTTTGTGCAACTTGGCTGTGGTGCAAACTTTCTACAACAAGGTGAAAGTGACGCTGGGTGTTGATAACATCTTCAACTATGTGCCTCACACTTTGGGCTCGGGTATCACCATGTTCAACGTACCTGCCACCTGCGGAGCAAGAGGATACATGCAGCTGGAATTCCTCGTCGACGACATTGTTAAATCATTAAAACGTAAGAAATGAGACACTTTCTTTTTACCATAATAGCAGCGGCCGCTCTGCTAACGTCCTGCGTTGATTACGACTCTGAACCTTTCACGGGGAAAGTGCTCCCACGCACCACGGGCTACTCCACAGGTGTCACCAACGATTGGCTCTATATCAATCTGCGCACGGGGCAAATGTTCAACCGCAACAAGGTGAATGAAGACATCACCGAAGGAGAACAGAAAAACCGCCTTGATTGGGACATCGCTTTCTGCGGATACCGCCTACGCACCAATAGTGGCACTTCGGGCAACGGACAAGGAGCTGCGGCCGATTTGGGCAACGGGCAGTATGAGAAATGGACTACCGTGGCGCAACTCCCTGCTGATTTGCAATGGGCGGTGGACGACCATTCGGTTTCTATCACCATGTCGCGCAACGATTGGAACAAATATCTCATTGCCAACCATCTCAACTTTGAAGAAAACCCTTGGTTCGACCCTAACAAAGGACCAGCAACGACTCTGACAGATGCCAACCCCATCCTGGCAAAGGCAATGACCTTTACAGGCCCTCCTCCCGTTTATGCACCATCCTTCCACACTTACGTTGTGAGAACCGCCGACGGAAAGCGTTATTTCAAATTGCAGCTCATCAGTTGGTACAAGGCCGACACTCAGATTGGCGACACGGGCGGACAGATTAGTTATTATTGTGACGAATTAAAATAAGGAAAATGGAAACGAAAACGAAAAAGAATTATTGGGGAAGAACCATCGCTTCCTTTCTCCTCGTTCTCTTCTCTATGCCGTTGGGGCATGGGTTGATGATTATGATGGAGAAATTTATGAGCGAAGGCGCGATGCACGTTGCAGGCTTCATGCTGGGCTTTGTGGGTTTGTGCATGGTCATCATAGGCGTCTTTGTCAAAGGCGACACGCGCCAAACGCTTTGGGGACTCATCGGCGGATTACTGTTCTGGACAGGTTGGGTAGAGTTTCTTTTCCTCTACTACGCTCGCCGCTACGGCGTGAATCCTGAAATCGAGAATGGAGTAGTTGTGACAAAGCCTGAATACCTCATCTTGCCTGCTTCCTTTGGTATGTGGATGATGATGATGGTGATGTACGTCTTCAGCACGCGAAACGGTTGCGACTTCATCACATGGATTCAGAAAGTATGTTTCAAGGACAAACGAAAGGTTATCGTCACGCAACCCATGACGCGCCACACAAGTATCGTCACCTTTATGGAAATCAACATGATTCTTTGGGCGCTCTATTTGCTCTTGATGTTCTGCTACGATAAGAACTTTCTCGGCGATCACCACCCCATCACGTTCCTCGTGGGAGTGGGCTGCTTAATCGGTTCCATCTTCATGTTTAAGAATCAACTCAAGTTGGCTTCTTGGGGAGCTAACATCCGTATGTCCATCGCTACGGTCATCATCTTCTGGACGCCCGTAGAGATTTTGGGACGTATGAATTTCTTCCACGAATTTTGGGTAGAGCCCGATAAGTATGCTTTCGAGATGAGCAGCATCCTCGTTGTTTTCATCGCCTTAGGCATCTATCTCTGGCGAAAAGGGGCGGTGAAGAAACGCACCAATGCTCCTCAAACTCCGGCAGGGAAAGAAAATTGAGAGGTACGCTTCCTCCACACTTTAAGAAGAAGAGAGCGCAAATAGCAATGAGATTCAAGCTTTTCAAAATTAGTATAGAATGAATCGTACACCGATGTACAGCAGGTTGTGCATCGGTGTACCATTTTCTTTCCTTCTCTTCTGCTTCTCCACAAAAGAATAAAGCAGAAAATTCATATTTTTGTAATCACGTATAAAAAGAAAAATAAGAAATGAAAAAGGCAGCTTGGCGCAAGCACCACAAATGGTTTGGACTGATATTGGGTTTCTTCATCATCATGTTCTGCGTGTCGGGACTGGTGTTGAACCATGCTGAACTTTTCTCAAATGTCAATATCAGTCGCTCCGTACTTCCTTCCGACTATCGCTACACACAATGGAACGGCGGACTTCTGCGCGGTACTATGCGTTGGCAAAAGCAGGTGTTCATCTATGGCAACAGCGGCATTTGGCGAACGGATAGCACGGCGTCGTCCGTCACGGATTTCAACCAAGGACTCCCCCATGGGGCCGACTTCCGTCAGATTCGCGGCATGGTCACAACGCCCGCTGGAGAAGTCTTTGCGCTGGGTCAGTATGGGCTCTATCGTTTGCAACCCAATGGGCGATGGAGCGAAATAGTGCTACCTCGGGAAGAGAGCGAAAAACTAAGCGACATCACCACCCTGGGCGACAGCCTCATCGTGACGGGTCGCTCACAGATTTTCTTGGCTCAATCGCCCCATACGAACTTCACCCGTATCAGTCTGCCGCGAGCCTCTACCGACGACGGCAAAGTATCGCTCTTTCGCACCATCTGGCTCTTACACAGTGGCGAGCTTTTCGGAATCGTGGGCGTACTCCTCGTTGATAGCATCGCACTCGTCCTCATTTTCTTAACGCTAACGGGCGTTGTGTATTGGTTTCTCCCCCATTTGAGCAAAGAAAGAGGGCGCTTGCTTCGACGCAAACTTTCGGCATGGCACAACCACATTGGAAAACTCACTATCGCCTTGACACTTTTTCTTTGTATCACGGGATGGATGTTGCGCCCACCAGCACTCATAGCTCTTGCTTCGGGCAAAATTCCTCCCATCCCCTTCACCACCATGGACAGCAACAATCCTTGGCAAGATAAGCTCCGCACACTGCGCTACGACAGCGATGCACAGGAATGGTTGCTCTATTCCTCAGAAGGTTTCTTCTCTCTCAAGGATTTACACGCACAACCGCAAGCCGTGACTGTGCAACCGCCCGTGAGCGTGATGGGCATCAACGCGCAGGAGAAGGACGAGCATGGGCAGTGGCTCATCGGCTCTTTCTATGGTATGTTTCGCTGGGACAGGAAGAAAGGCACTGTGACCGATTATTTCACGGGGCGCCCCGCCGAACCCATTCGCGGAATCCCCTTTGGGAAAAATGCCGTGGCGGGATTCACCTCTCACTTCGGTAAATCTCCCATCGTTGTCGACTACTATCGCGGCACTCCCGCCCTTCCCATGCCTTCGCGCATGGCTTCTCTCCCCATGTCGCTGCGCAATGTCTGCATAGAAATCCACACTGGTCGCATCTACACCTTCTTGGGCAAAGGCACACTCTTCTACATTTTCCTCATGGGTCTGTCCCTCGCCTGGTGCCTTTGGACAGGTTGGAAAATTCGCTACCCTCATCGCCGGACCAAACGCTAACGGCACATATCGCCACCTACAATAATTGTCCTTCCTTTCGCACAACAAGCAGCGAGGGGAAGGATAATTTTGTAAAAATACAATAAGGGCGTCGGCTGACGCAATAAGGCTGTCAGCTGACAGCCTTATTGTATTCTTAAATTCAATAAGGATATTTACGCGCCCAACCACGATGCGCCTCTCCCCCATAAAATTTATTTTTTTCTAAACTTTTCTCGAAAAACTTTGGAAGAGATCTTACGGAACCACTCTTGAGAAGCTTATATAGCTAAACTCTTTCAGCGTATGATTTTTCCTATCTTCATCTAAAGAATAATAAATATATATGCATTTTTATACTATTATATGAAAAAAGAAGTAATTTTGCACACTGATTTTACGAAAAGAAAGAAAGAAGAACTATCTGAAAAGAAATATCATGATGCAGGAAAGGTTGTGAATGCTGATATTCTGACAATATTGTTAGAATGTGGGCGCTACAACTAAGAGAACTTTTGAAGCAACACACCCTCTCTTTTATCACTATTCAAACAGACTTGCAGTATGCAATAAAAAGGTATCAAGATTTTGGAAGAGTCCAATTCTTTATACTTACAAAAAAGATAAGAACAATGAAAAAGGAATATCTCAAACCTTCATTCGAAAGTTTATCCGTAGAGACGGTCCAGTTATTTGCCGTTTCCACTCGCCCAACCACTGTAGATTCTTCCGAGTCGGATTTTAAGGAAGAAAAGGGGATTGAGTGGGGAGAAGTAGAATTTTAAGAGCGTATTCAATCAATAAAGAATGTATGGAACACTGCATGTTCCATACACAACAATGACAAAAATATGAATTTTATATCACGGAAATTTTCATCAGCAATGCTTTTGCTGTTTGCCAGCATCCTTGTGGGCTGTTCCAGCAACGACCTCATCGATAACGATCCTGATGCGGTGCCGACGAAAGGTGTTAGTTTTACTCTGACAGAACCCGATTTTGGCGAAGAAGTAGTGATGGGAGGACGTAAGATTAACAGTATGCCCAATCCTACCGATACGACAGATTTAGGTGATGGCGTATTGGGTGAAGTAAGTGTTACAAGAGATAGAGGCGCTCTTCGCGTTCCTGCTCTGTCAAGATCTGCCGCGCATATAGCAACACGCGCCACTGCGCCATTGAGCAGTGGTAGGTATACGGTGCTTGCATTTGATGCTGCTGGCACCTTGAAGGGCCAAATCAATGCCACGGTGGCTTCGGGGAAGTTTGCTAACAGAGATGTCATGGAGCTTGATCCCGGAACTTATACCTTTGTTTGTCTCAACGATAAAGTTGACTATTCGGGAGGCGTTATAAGTGTGTCAAAAGCCAATGCTGCA
Organism: Alloprevotella sp.; assembly: GCF_057240785.1. Lineage (NCBI taxonomy): Bacteria > Pseudomonadati > Bacteroidota > Bacteroidia > Bacteroidales > Prevotellaceae > Alloprevotella > Alloprevotella sp. Next base: position 44,231 of record NZ_DBHHRH010000033.1, read on the forward strand.
ACGGCACGAATTGGCCGCACTGTGATGACGATTAGCGAACCCATAGCAAGAGTTCCTTTTGTTATGAATCATGTGGGCTTGCGTGTCCGTGTTGGTCTGGAAGCCATGGTGAATATCCCCAAGTTGAAAGCGATGATTGTTGACAACAGTGGGAAAACTCCTACCGTGACAAAATATGATCCTATCACAGGAACTTATACAACCATCGAAACAGGCACACTGGCAGAGACTCCGGATCAATTTCCGGCTACTAATCAAAATTTCTTCCAAGAAACTTATACTTCAAAAACAAGCACTTACCACTATCTCTTGCCGAGCGAGAGCACGGCTATTCAGTTGAAGTTTACCGAAGGAGATAAGATCTACCATAAGGATTTGGTGGGACGTACACTCACTTCCTACAACGGCACAACCTTAGAGGCCAATGGGACGTATCTGCTGAATGTGAAGCTCACCAAGGTTTTCAAGTATCTGTTCAATGATGGTTCAGTGGATTTTCTTCGCAACAAGGGTACGCGCACACCTATCGCGTTAGTAATCAGCGAAACAGACCGCTCAGCCATTGCCCTGCATGATGCAAACAATGGTAATCCCGATATTTGGACTGCAAATAGAAACGTCTACAACAACCCCGTGTCAGAGCGACCCAGTCGGAGGGCTCAGATTTCGGAGACTTCTCTTGGCGAACATTTCACATGGGATGCCAGCGGGAGTTTAGATGGAGTAACGATCAAGGCAAATGAGCCTACAAACTGCCCAGCCTTCTATCATGCTGCTCACTACAATCCGGGGGTAGCCGTGACAAACTTGAAACGATGGTATCTTGGCGCCAATACCGACTGGAAGAATGTTTATCTCTATGTTGGTTTTGGAACGAACACACAGGTGAATGCTGATAGCTATATTGAGGCTTGGTATTATCACGTTGTGGATAAGGCCTTTGAAGAAGCAGGAGGCACTACGCTCAGTGTCAGAGGAAATGAGAATGGTAAAACTTATTGGTCAAGTACCTATTATTCTGACTTTGACACAGGGTTAGCGCAAGTATTCAAGAATAACACAACCGATGGGAACCATTCTATAGGCATTTATGATAAAGTCCTCATCCGCGCTTTCATTCACTATTAAAATCACATAAGGCTACAAAGAGCCTTTCTACAGATAAAAGAAATCCCAGCAACACATTCAAGTTGCTGGGATTTTTTGGATAGTTAGAAAGGCTTAGTACAATCTGCCTGCGGGAGTAAGAATATTATGGAATGGGGCGAAGTTGGCAGCATCCAGCGGCTTCGTCTTATCATCGGTCTTCTTCCCAACGTAGACAGGGCGGATGGATGCTCCCTGATCCTTGGAAGGGACACCAACACGCACGGCATTACCTGAACCAAACATAAGACCAGGCGTTGTGGAATATCCTCTACCACGAGAGCAGTAGTATTGCCCAGTGAAAGAACTATTGTTTGCAACATGACGATATTCCACGTTTGCCCCTCTAATAGGTCTACGCCCTGCGATAGGAATAAACAGACCTTTGTTGGCAATGACAAGTGCAGACACGTCTCTATATTTCCAAAGTTTTCTTCCTGTAGGGAATTTATCCTTGGGTCCAGCACTATGTATGGGGCTATCACTAAAGTAAGCACCATACACCTTATTGCCTTTATCCGTATAGCAGAAAGCAGGAACAATGGTTCGGGCGCTCACCAAGGCATCAAAATCAGCCTCAGTTGGATACTGATAATGATAGTTATGATTGCTACCTTCTGTCCAGTATTTCACAATATCTCCATGAGTTGCTTCAGACTTCGTTGTCGTTGCAGTAACATTGATCGGACCTCCTCTACCTTTATAGTATTTCCCTTCCATGTTGTAGGAAGTTCCTTGCAGATAACAAACATCATTAAAATTTAAGGCATCTGCAATAACTCCCCATTGGAAGAGATCTAAATCATTTGCAGTTTGGGCAAACTGGCCATTGTGGTTGTCAATATACCAATGTTGCGAACCTAAATCATCGTAAGAGATAGCTTTTCCATTCCATTTGTTGGCGCTTGTTGGATTCTCGCCGTAGTTGCTAATCCACCATTGTGCAGGTGCGATACCCCAATACACGTTCGAAGAGTTGTTGGGGTCGACGTAGCGAATGAAGTTACCCGTTGCCCACAGCACGCCATTCACTTCCACATAGGGTTGAGGCATCACTTTTTGCATGGTGATATTGGAGTGATAGTCGTAGCCCTTATTGAATACTTTCTTTGCCGTCTTTGTATAGGTCGCAGTTGGAGTGTAAACAGTAATTGTGAATTCTGTTTCAGCATTATCAGCTAAGAACGCAACCCACACATATCCATCTTTTGCGAGGCTCGACCGATCTTTAATATCAACATTGATGATTCGCTCCTTTTCATCTTCTGTTCCAATAAGCTTTCCGTCCTGCATATTGAGCACATCATAAGAGCGTAAATTATTTATCTTTACGCTGCTAATGTTTTTGATGATATTGCCGTCAGCATCTTTGAATCTCATACCCCAGATGGTCACCAATCGGTTCAAATTTGTATCGAACTTGAGTTTACCTCCTTCAGCGGGTACTTCAGACAGTGTAGCAACGCCCCAATTATAGTCGAATTTCTTATCGATAGTGGCGAGCGTACCGTCTTGCTGCTTCATATCGAGCGAAACAGTACTTTTAATCTTGTTGTCACTAACAGGGATATGGAAATAACCTCCGTCTTCGTCTTTGGTTGAATCGGGATTTACCTGCATCACCGTCTTATCGCTCTCAAGAGCATCTCCCGGATAGAAGAAAGCGAACTTATGTCCTTGCTGTAGTTTGTTTTTACTTACAACAGAACCTAAGAAATCAGATTTTTTATTGCCACCGTTCACAGCAGTCAGCATACTATAGCTTGTGGCTGCGCTCTGATTGTTGTCGTTGAGATTATAAATAAGAATTTTGTCGCCTTGTGCCCAAAAGGATAATACGTTGTTGTTCTCGTCTAACTTTAGTGTACGCGTGCTGATTTTTGAAGGATTCTGGCTTGTGGACTCTCCCGCAAAGCTGTTGCCAGCAGAGAGCTCCACCTGATAGGTATAGCCCTTGCTTTCCTCTCCTTCTATATTTTCAGAATCGCTACAAGCCGAGATTCCGAAGAGTGCTATCGTCCCCAAAAGTAGGGATAAAAAGTTTTTCTTTTTCATCTGGTGTAAATTGGTTTAGTAGATCGGGAATCATTCCCAAAGATTATCATTGTGACTTTCTTTCTCCCAGGAGTTCTGTCTCCGTGTTAAATCATCTTCCCCACCATGCGTAGGATCTCCTTTGGAGATGCCTGCACTTACCTCTGCAAGAATAGGCTCATTATCCAACCAAAATTCTTCGCATTTAGGCTGAACATAAAGTGTTCTTGTTTTCTTCATAACTTAATTTTTTTTCAAACATTATTAATTACACTCTCTATTATTATTCTCCGTCAATAATAAGACGATATATAGAACAATCTCTTCACTCATCATCACTAACAGCGCTATAAAAATACGCACTGATTATTAACGATTTATATCAAAAATAGAACTCTATCTATTCAATGTTTCATCTTTATATACCGTGAAATCGATGCAAAGATACTATTATAGAATAAGAAAGACAAAAGAAAAGGATAAATTCTTATTTATTAGAATGAAAGCGCTTGCACACATCCTGACCTTTCTTTTCTAAAAACTCTCCGAAAGGAATGAATGAAAAAAACACAATCATATAGAAAAGCATCTGTAAGCCAGTATCATCAAACATGTACTTACAGATGCTTTTCTATATTGCGTTGCAAAGGGGCTTTCTCCCGCTATTTGTACCCTTTGTTCTGTGTCAATTTTCCGTTAAGGTCGAGCACGCTTTGAGGGATGGGGAAGACAGTGAGATAGGTATGAGTGTCGAACTCGCCAAAGCGAACGAGGTCGTTGCGGCGCCAACCTTCCCACATGAGTTCGAGAAGTCGCTCAGTGAGCAGATTTGTCAGCGTACACGAGCGGAGGGGCATTCCAGCGCGGGCGCGGACGGCATCAAAGGGGGCTGAGCCATCATCGCCATTGCGCACAAGGGCTTCGGCCTGCATGAGTAGCACATCTGCATAACGATAGAGCACAATGTCGTTATTCTGTAATCTCCCATCAGAATAAGCCTGGCGATCCACTTCATATTTCTTCATGCGCGCACCCGCTGTTTGTTCATAGGGCGATCCGGTGAGGCTCTGCAACACTTCGAGCGGTTTGTAAACGAGCGGCTCGCCATTGTCGAGCATCACCACCTTCCCATCCACACTGACCGTATCGGCAAAGAAATCCATCGCCCAACGCGTGTCGAGATTCTCCGTACCGTAGCCGAAAGCACGAACGGTGGAGAGAGTGGCCGATGTGCCGTTTTCGGCACCCATACCAAGGGCTGAACCGTGGACATAGTGGCGACTGCGGAAGAGATAATCGAACTGATTGGCATAGAGAAGCTTATCCATCGGAATGACAAAAATGTTTTCAGCTGAAGTTTCGTTCTGAACGGAGAAGTTCTTTGCAGGATCGGCTTCAAGGCTATAACCTGCCGCTGTGAGTTTTTTGCAATAAGCTATAGTAGCCTGCCAAGCATTCAGCTTCTGCCCATCAACTTGGAAGAACAAACTGCTCCCCGAAGGGCGGTGAGCATCCGTCCAATCATCGTCGGCATACACTTCTGCATTGAGATAGAGTTTGGCTAAAAGAAACCACACCACAGGTTTTGTCACTCGCCCGTAATATGCTCCCACATAGTTGCTCCGCCCCATAGAGAGATTGGGCAGAGCAGCATTGAGCTCGTTCAGGATAAAGGCGTAAGTTGCGCTGCGCTCTGTTTGCCCCGTTGTCTCAGGAGTTTCGGAATAGTTGGTCACGAGTGGCACACGCCCGAAGAGGTCCATGATGTAGAAATAGTACATTGCCCGAATGGCGCGCACCTCTGCCGTATAACTCTCATATTGCGCTGAAGTCAGCACATTGCGATTGCGGTCTATTTTATAAAGCGAACGATTGCAGAGCATCACCACCTTGTAGAGATAGTTCCAAGTGTTGCGCAGCGGCTTTTCCGAAGCTGTCCACTGATGAGTGTGCAGGCGTTGCCAGAAACCACCATCATACCAGTCGCCGCCACGAATGGGGAGCATTTGCTCATCCGTTGTTAGCGAATTGAAGTCGTAAACGCCGCGCGGCGTCCCCATCAATCCCTGACTATCTTGGTTTCCTCCGATATAGTTGTACAAATTGTTCACAAGATGAAGCTCCACACCTGCAGCTGTGGCGTAAGCTTCCTTTTCCGGCAGCTGCCCTTTGGGATCCTCACTGAGGCAGCCCGTCAGCAGCAGGCAAAGTGCTATGGTAAAGAGCGAATTCTTCATAATCAGAACTGTATTGAAAGTCCGAAACTATAGGTGCGATAAATGGGATAGGTGCGTTTGTCGTCAATGCCGATAGTGCTATTGACGGCATAGCTATTGATCATCGGCGTCAGTCCGCTGTAGCTCGTTATTGTGGCGAGATTGTTCACCGACATAGAGATGCGCAAACTGCTGATATAGCGCGACCATTTTTGCACGGGGATGTTCCACCCCACCGTCAGGTAGTCGAAATTGAGATAGTTTCCACTCTCCAACCAGTAGTCGGAAGCTATCTGGTCAGTAATGTTGGCGGCAGGTGCTTTCGCCATCACGTTGTAGTAAGGGAAGCTGGTCATGTTCATGTAGGTCAGCGCAGTGCCGTTGTATATCTTATGTCCGAACGCGCCATTCATTTGCAGTGCCACATCGAAGTTTTTGTAGCGGAAACTAATGTTCGAGCCGAGTGTCATCTTTGGTGTGGCTTGTCCGGCTATGTAGCGGTCGCCGCTGTCGGAAAGGTCTACTTTTCCATTGTTGTCTAAGTCAGCGATATCATAAGCATAACTACCATCGGCACGCTTCACAAGACCTTTGCAATGGGGCAGATAGAAAACACCCAAGGGCTGTCCAATAATTTGATAAACAATATTGTTGTCGCCACCGTGGAAGCCGGCACCGTTCAAGCCTCCGATGGGCGTCACCGTAGGGGCTGACAAATAGCGTCCTTGATAGTTTCCACTCAGCGATAGGAGTTTGTTTTTCTGGAACGACACGTTCACATTGATGTTCAGCTCCATATCCTTGCGCTGCAAGGGGGTGACGCCAAGCCCAAATTCAAAACCGCTATTGCTCATAGAGCCCAGATTCGCCAGCATTTGCGGATAAACGAAAGGCGGTACGGGCACATCGTACATATAGAGCATATCGCGCGTGCGAGAGTAGTAGTACTCCGCCGTCAGCACCACGCGGTTTTTCCAAAAGCCCATATCCGCTCCCACATTGAAGGAACTGCGCGTTTCCCACTTCAGATCGGGGTTGGCATTGGAGAGGATGCCAAACGTGGTGGCAGGTGTGCCTTTCCAAGAAATCACCCCAACGGGATTGAGCAGGAGGAGCGAATTATAGGAGCGTATGCCGCCCGTATTACCCGAAAGACCATAGCCGGAGCGCAGTTTGAACGTATTGAACCACGCTGTGCGCATTTGGGGAAGCGTACTGAGCACGTCCCACGTTGCCGACACGGAGGGGAAAAAGCCCCATTTGTTGCCCGCGCCAAAAATGGAAGAACCGTCGGCACGGATGTTGCCCGTCAGCGTGAACAAATCGCGGTATCCATATTCGGCTTGCGCCATAAAGGAAGTGGTATTTGTGTTTTCATAGCTACTGCCTGTGCCGCCATAGGGGCGCAGACTGCCAGCTGCCAGATTGTCGAAACCGAATTCGTTACTGGTGAAGCCTTTCACGGTGGTATAGAAATCGCGCTGTTCGAGTTTTTGCAATTCGGCAAAGAAGAGCGCACTCAGTGCATGACGGCCAAAGGTGTGACTCCAACGCACTTCCAGATTGCCCAACCAGTCTTCGCTCTTGAGTTCGGAGCGATAGGCCTGCCCTTGTGCCCACAACCAGGTGGGGAGATACTGCCCGTTGGAAGAGGAGTTGTAGGAATAAGAGCCAAAAGCCGAGAGGCTCACATCTTTCGACAGGCGCGCTGTCAGTCGGAGATGGGTGTTAAAATTCAGGAGCTTATCCTTATCTTGTTCATTAAGGAGCGCGCCTGGCGGTACGATTTGTGAGGCTTGCGAATTGCGGTCCCAACCGCCTGAAGCTTTAGCGGCATAGCCGAGGGTGGGATTCTGCGCGGCTGTGGAGTAGAAGAGTTTTTGTACGTCAAAGATATTGTCCTTCTGCATCGAGGTGCCGAAGAGTCCCATGTCGATTTGTAGCAACCCATCGAAGGCGCGCTGCATCAAATCGACCTTTGCGGCAAAATTGTTGCTGCCGTGAAGGCGAATGATAGAATTATGGTCCATGCGCGCCAAGGAGGCGCGATAGTTGGAGTTCTCACTGCCCCCGCTGAACGCTAAATGATGATTTTGGATAAAACCTGTGCGCGTGATGGCGCGCTGAAAGTCGGTGTTGAATCCACCGTCTGGAATTGTCAGTCCGAGGCGTGCCACTTCACTCCTATACTGCGCGGCGGTGAGCATCGGAAGGGTTTTATAGACGGATTCCAGTCCCAAATTGGTATCGTAGGAGATATGGAAATGATTGCCCGCGCCTTTCTTCGTCGTCACCTGTATGACGCCCGAAGCTCCGCGCGAACCGTAGGGAGCGGTCTCTGCTGCGTTTTTCAAGATGGCGAAACTCTCAATGTCGGCGGGGAAGATACTATTGAGCGCGGAGAGGTCACTATATACCCCATCGATTATCACCAAGGGGTCGTTACCGCCCGTTAGAGAAGTAGTACCGCGCACACGCACCGAGGAGAGCATCGCCATGCGGTCAGCACCGCTCGAGGTGATATTCACACCTGCCGCCTGCCCACTGAGTGCCTCCAGCGGAGTGCCCACTAAGCCTTTGTTCATGCGGTCGCGGGTGATGACATCTGCCGAACCTTTCTGACCGAACAATATACTATCTGTGTACAACTGCGGAATGGTGGTTTGTGCCACGGCGGACACTCCCAACATTTCCGACACCAGTAACAAAAACGACAGTTTCGTTTTCATGTGCGTCTGTTTTTAGAGGGGTTATATATATCCTGAAGAGACCGACAGTTTTTCTCGCTCATATCCATTCTTTTGCGAAAATACAACTTTTCTCAAAATGACACACAGAAACGTTAATCAATGTATAAATAATGTGCATAAATATCTCCGTCCCACTACCACAGCAACCAGCATCGACAACGCCTCTGGCGGAGGCGCACCATGCGTAACCGCGGGTGAATCCTTCGGGCATCACCTGCTGGGAATAGGGGGTGAGCGCAACGCAATAAGGGCGCTGGCTGACACAATAAGGGCGTCGGCTGACACAATAAGGGCGCTGGCTGACAGCCTTATTGTATTTTCAAACGCAATAAGGATATTTACAACGACATCAGAGTTTCCACGAAATTCAGCCAATCTGCTTTAGAACAAACCACTTCTTTCTTCGGCTATTTATATCGTTTTTTTACACCTTTTCTTTCTTTTCCGAAATTTTATTTGCACTTTTGGCACACAGTTAGTTTAGTAGGATTAATTTCATGACAGTTATTAAACAAATAAACTTAAACGATGCACGACACTACTCATCGTATGAGGTACCAGGAACAGATGGGAATCTTTTTTTTATAGACAAATTCCACGATATAGACTTCAAAGAAAAAACGTTACAACTGGGCTTCATGTTCTTCGTGTTTTGTAAGCAAGGAACTGTAAATTTAACCATCAACGATACTGCTTATCATGTGCAACCGGGCGACCTCATTGTAGGCCTCAACGAACTCACCATCACAGAAACAAAGCCGAGCGAGGACTTTCTGGGGCGTATTGTCGTTGTTTCGCAGAATTATTGCCGCGAGAGCTTCGTGGGAATTCAGAACCTTTGGCCCAATCTTCTCTATCTCTACAACCACCCCGTTATCCGCCTCACTCCCAAAGAGCAATCGCGCGTTGCCGACATCCTCACGCTCTTCCTCGAGCGCATGAGCGACACGAGCTACGCCTTTCACACCGAAGCCACACTGGCTCTCTTGCGCCTCTTCTATTTCGACGTTTGCAACATGCTACAGGTGCGCGTGGGCAAACCCGATGAGGCCTCCATGCGTAGCTATGACATATTCAACAAGTTCCTCCGCCTGGTGCAAGAAAACTGCCGCCGAGAACGCAGCGTGCAATGGTATAGTGAGCAACTCTGCCTCTCCGCAAAATATTTCTCCGAGGTGGTGAAATCCGTGAGCGGTCGCACCGCGGGGCAATGGATCACCAACATGGTGGTGCTCGAAATAAAAGGCTTGCTCCTCGACCCCGAACTATCCGTGAAGGAAGTGGCACAAAAACTAAACTTCCCCAACCAGAGCTTCATGGGGAAATACTTCAAAAACGCCACCGGCATTTCTCCTTCGGAATACCGAAATTCATAAAAACGAGACTCAAGGCTCATACATACATTCATACATTATAGGATGCCCATAGGAAATGGCGGGATATTAAAGAAAAAGCAAATGGAAGAAGTGAACAAAACTATATTGATGGGTGATACGCAAAAAGATTGCGTAGCCTCGTTGTAGTTTTGCACCTCGAAAAGCGGAAACTTTCTTTACTTGGATGATTTCTCGCTAAGAATGAATAACTTTGCGCACGCAAAAAAGCAGATTCTATCTGATAAAAGAAAATGAACTCTAATCTGAACATCCACATTAGCTCACTGCTCCATGCCCATCGACGCTTGGAGGATAGTTGCCAAACTTCACGGTTTCGCAACTCATCTTATCGTGTGCTTATGGGATTGTTTCGACGATGAAACGTTTTCTTTCTCTGACAGATAAAAAGATGTGTTTTCACTGAAAAATAATTTGCAAGAGATAAAGGATAGTCGGGAAGCCCAGAAAGCTTTCCGACTTTTTTGTGCCTTGCAGCGCAGCTTCCTTTATCACTGACATGGCACCTTAAAAACAAGATTTTCAAAAAACAATAATGAACAAAAAAGATTCCTATCATAGCCATGCCAGTCAACAAGAACGCGTTAATACGGTACAAAACCATAGACAAATGCTTAAGAAACAGATACAGAAGATGGACAATAGAGGATTTGGTTGATGCCTGCTCTGATGCTCTCTACGAGATGGAAGGCATCGACAAGGGCGTTTCGATGAGAACGGTGCAAGGAGATATTCAGATCATGAGATCGGACAAACTTGGATACAACGCTCCTATCGAGGTGTATGAGAATAAGTTCTATAGATACGCCGACCCTGAATACTCTATCAATGAGAACCCTCTGAATGCAGAGGACTACGACCTCATGGAAAAGGCGGTATGCCTCATCGGTGAGATTCCCGAAAGCGAAACCGCGAAAGAACTGAAAAGTGTTCTCTCAAAACTAAAAGGAAAGTTACTATTCCTGCTATAAAAACTTCCTGATAATCACAAAAGGCTTCCGAAACCATCTAATAGATCGTACTCGAAAGCCTTTTCTTTGTGTGGTACTCCAGACAGGACTCGAACCTGTGACCTCCTCGTTCGTAGCGAGATGCTCTGATCCAACTGAGCTACTGGAGCATAAAAAAGAAGGGAGTAAGATGGGACTCGAACCCATATCATTCAGACCCACAATCTGACACTCTAACCACTTGAGCTACCTACTCCATGTGTTGTGACGAGGATGGGACTCGAACCCATAACCTGATGCTTCGTAGGCAACTGCTCTAATCCAATTGAGCTACCTCGCCATTTCTTAAGGGGGGAAGCTTGCGGCTCCATCCGCATGAGCTATGGGCTGCTTTTAGCCGTTCGCTCGTTCTTCCTTTTGTTTGACGATGCAAAGTTAGAAAGGGGTTATGCAGCCTTTTTGCGTAACAAAAAAAGATTTCATTTTTTGTAGAAATTTCATAGTTAAAGGGAGCAACTTGGGCGGGCAGAAGTGGATGCTGTGCGACACCGCCGGTATCGGAGGGGGGGACGGCGTCACCACTCCACGGGTTCACCCTTCGGGCATCACCCACGGTTAAGCATGGTGTGTCCCCGCTGGGGACAGTGGGTGAGCACGTGGAGTATACTCCGTGGCCTCTCTTCCGTGCATCATGAGATGTCTATGTACTTATCTGTAGACACACTCAGCCATGCCCTCACTACCGCAGCCGCCTGCACCGACAACGCCTCCGGAGGAGGCGCACCATGCGTAACCGCGGGTGATACCCGAGCAATAAGCGAGGGGGAACCCGTGGGAAAGTGGACAGAGGACACTCCGACGCCGGCGGCGTCGCACTGAAAGCGTGGAGGGAGCGGCTTATACTCACGCGAGGGCGGAAATAGGACCTCTCTCCCCTACCAGAAAAATAAGCGTGTGAGCTGACGCAATAAGGATATTTATGAGCGCAACACCATGCGCCCTCTCCCGATAATATTTGAAAAAACTCCAGATTTACCAGTATCTAAAAAGGCTCTGTATATTTCCTTTTTCTAATCTTTGATATTTAGGTAGACTGATCTTCCATCTGTTTAAGGTCTTTTTTTCGCGTTCAGCCAGTTTCTTATCAGCGCCGTTATAGGGTTTATATTTATCAATCTCCATAAAATGCCCTGGCAGGTAACGCCCGTCGGCAAGCAGAATACCTTGCAGAGCAAAAGGCTCAATTCGGCGTATTTGCTTCTGAAGAGCCTTAAAGATTCGCAGCTCCTCTTTAGTATAGTTGTCGTCCAGCTGATGGAGAACAAAATGCCCTGTTTTGTCTATTTCTGCAAAAAAAGTACGGTGAAACTCGTCTACTTTTACATCTTTCATATATATGGAAAGTTCGTGCGCCAGCAGAATATAGGCCGTGGCCATATAGTATGGATTGTCCCAGTCGCCTCTTGCCTCGTCACCCCCCTTAACATAGCTTATAGCGCGAGAAACATACGGCGATGTTAGGACGTTTTGATCAAAAACAATGTCTCGACAACATCCGTCCTTGATAGCTAAAAACGCCGTCCTGCGACAAGCTGTGAAACCCACATAGGGGAAAGTGTGTCCAGCAATCAAGTGGAACCCATCTGGGATACGGAAAGGAAGAACTTTAACGGTTTCATCGCCATCAGTCGTCAATTCTTCACTACCATACCGACGAACGGCCTCGCTCCAAGCCACAGAATCTTTTTTTCCTGTCGTTGCATTACATAAACCTGTGATGCGCATAACTCTCCAACTGCCATCTTTCAGGTTCAACGATATCCATTGAGGAACTACATTGTGTTGTTTGAAAAAGAGTGAATCTGAACAAATCGGAGAAACAAACCAATTTATTTCGCCTAATAGTTCGTGAGGTATAACAGTTGTTTTACCTCCACTTTCTATGAAGTTCTTGTAAGTGGTTTTGATTTCGGCCAAGGACACTATTGAGCGTGCGAAGGTCACTTTCGTACTGTCGTTCCACAGCTGCACATTCTGGGCAAGCAACATACTACAAGAGAGGGACAACAAAAGCAATAGATTCATGATTCGTTTCATACGGGAGATTGTGTTTATTTCCTTTGAGTGCAAAGATATATAAAGGATTCAAATCATCCCATTTTCTGCTCTCGATCTGAAAAGTTTTTTTATTTTTGCAGCATGTAGTTATCTTTTGGGAATTAATGTTTTCCAACTTTACGTTAGAACAATGAAGCTCTTTCTTTATAAACGATTGAAGTTCTTTTACATAACTTTGATCTAAACTATAGTGAGAATAAAAAAGTCAAACCATTATACCGATAAATACAAAAGTGAAACAGAATTACATTCTAAAAATGTGGTTGCTTGCTGCCTCCTGTGCAGTGGCCTCTTTAGCATGGGCAGAGCCCGTAGGGAAAGATGTAGCACGAAAAATCGCGGCAAAGTATATTGCAAATCCCGAAATGCAGCAAACAACAGCTCTCACACGAGCTCCGCAAACTGATACGCCTCCGGCCTATTATCTTTTCACGAACACCAGCAACAACCAGTTTGTCATTATTTCGGGCGAAAGCCAATTGAATGAATTGGTGGGGTACGGGACGCTGAGTGCTGACAATGCCAAGAATCCCATTCCCGAAGAATTCAAAACGATGCTCCAACGCTACGAACGAGTGGTGTCGGCAGTGCGCACAAAAACGTCACAAGTTCCCGCGGCAAAGTTTCCCCAAAAACGAGAAGTGTTGCCCTTGCTCACTTGCCATTGGGAGCAGAATTATCCTTTTAATCAGTACACCCCCAAGCAGGATGGCGTGAACACGCCAACGGGATGCGTGGCTACTGCCACTGCCCAACTTCTATATTTTCACAAGTGGCCAAAGTCGCGCCCCGAATCATACATAAAATCGGAAGGTTCCGAGGCGCAGAAGAGTGCCGACTATCTGTGGGAAGATATGCGAGACAGAGCAAAAGATATGAACACGAGAGGGGGAGATGCTGTAGGCGTGCTGATGAGAGATGTGGGCAAAGCTGTTCATATGTCTTACTTCCGTCTGGGAAGCAGCTCCAATCTGCATCGTGCGATGGAGGCTTTACGCAATGATTTTGGATATTCTGTACGCCATGTGTATAAGGATTATATGCTGGCAAGTACTTTTCAAGAAATTCTGCTCAATGAACTTGCCGATGGTTACCCCGTTTTAGTTTGCGGAGGTTCACATGTTTTTGTATTCGATGGATACGACAGACGTGGATTTGTACATGTCAACTGGGGCTGGGGAGGAGAATTTGACGGATACTTTGATATCAATACTATCTACCTTAATGTCAGTGGATTTGGATTGAGAGATGGTAAGTTCTATGAAGAAATAGAAGTTGTTTTTGCGCATCCCAAAGACGGACAGCATAAAGAGTTTGCCACAACGCGAGAGATAGAGACCAGAAGTGCCCATGCCTTTACGATTGCCGAAAAGGATGTGGAACGCGGCACGGTGCTGAATGCCAAGATAGAAAAGATTGGTAGCAACAACCCTATCAATGGTAGTTTGGGCCGCTTCACGGGAAAGGTGGCACTGGGGCTTTACGATGATAAGGGAATACGAGTGAAACTTTTCAACTCCATTCAAACAGGACTAATGCTCAGTAGTATCTTTACAACGACAAGTATAGAATTTAACAATCTCGATTTTGCTGAGCTTCCCAATGGTACTTACACACTTAAGCCTCTCTCCAATGAGCTGATAGAACAGCCCTCCACTTATTCGGGTTGGCAGCCAATTGCGTATGCAAACACGCAAACGGTGGAGCTGACGAGCAACAGAATCATAGTGAAAGATATTCCGGCTCGCGTTCCGCTTGCGTTAGAGCGCAAACCCGAAGTGCTGGCTCCGCTCTATCAAGGTAGCGGCGACCAAGGCATGATAGGTATAGTAGTCCGCAATGATGGCTGGGAAGAAGTGCGCGGAAGCCTCTTTGTAGAGTTTGAGGGAAAAGATAACGGCATTAAATTTACTGCTCCTAATCAGGAATTTGTGTGTGCTCGACGCCTTGAAACAACCGCGATGCATGCTCCCATCTTAACATCTTACGCCACAAATGGAGTTAGCAATGCTCTGCTTGCTGGCCGTTACATTGTCAGCTTCTTCATCTCTGTTGACAAGGGCGACAAAACTTTTGAGAAAATTCCTATCACAACGGATACGCCGATAGAGATAGAAGTGCTACCCAACACTGCTCCCTACAAACTCAGCATCAAAGGGATTGATTTCCTTACTAACGGAAAAGTAAGCGACCAGCAAGTGTTCGATCCGAAAGAAACACAAACATTGGGACTGATGGCACTTGCAGAATTGCGCGGCAGTAAGGGATATTCCGGTGCACTGCGCTATCGTGCGATGGATATTGATGATGGGACTTTCACCGAACTCGGTTCAAAATCTTATGTCTCTTTCCAACCCTTCGCCTACATCACTCCTAAGAGTACGCTGGTTGAATTCCCTCTCAATCGTCTGAAATCTGGACACACTTACGAGGTTCATGTAGAGATTGATAAAGATGGACAGTGGACAGATGTATGGAATAACGTAACTCCTCGTGTGCAGTTTGCCGTGGAATCTTCTTTGAGTACAGATATTTCTTCCGTAAAGACAACCTCCAAAAGTCCAGAAGTGTATAACCTCCAAGGTTTTCGCATTACGACTCCTACTGACCAATTGCCCAAGGGCATCTATATTATCAATGGGAAGAAAGTGAAGAAATAAAAGCAGTAGCCATTCCACTTCCGAAAACAAAACTCAGTACGAAATGACAAAAAAATTCTATATACAACTACTTGCGCTCATCGCAATCCTCTGCTACCCTATCAACCTCAGAGCCGACGACTATAGCTTGGCACCTTCTACAGGACGAAAGGTGTATGTACCCATCCATGCACAGAGCGCGAAAGGGCAGCTCTCTATAACCAATTACGGCAAAGCTACGGTTCAAGATTTCACTTACACGCTCTCTTTCGAGGGAAGACTCCTGCTGGAGAAAAAACACATCATGGAAGAGCCGCTGCCGCGCATGGGAGTAGCTACCGTTGAAATAGATGTGCCGCCTTATGACCAGCTCTCGGAAACTGAATTGCAGATAGAGATTACGAAAGTAAACGGCGAGCCCAACAGAGCCACCATCCCCTACGCCAATCTTCCCAGAGTCACCGTTACACAAGTGCCCCACCGAAGAGTGGTAGTGGAAGAATACACGGGAATGTGGTGCCAATACTGTCCACGCGGCATTGCCCTCATGGAGAATCTGGAAAATACATACCCCGACGACTTCATAGGCATCGCCATTCATGTGTCCGACCCTCTAAAATGTGCTGACTATGCTTGGAACGCAGCAAAAGTTCAGAGCTACCCCACGCTCCAAATGAACAGAAGTCGCACACTGACATACTACACCGGCACGAGTGAATTTGACGAGGAAAAGGCGATGGGAGCCGATATGGACATTGACGTTTCCGCACAATGGGACAAGCAGAAAGAAAACATAACAGTAATGCCAAGTGTCACCTTTCGCGTCTCCCCAAAAGAGTCTGCATACGCCGTGGCCTATGTGCTGACGGAAAACGGAATGACAAAACCCTCGTGGAAGCAAAACAACATCTTCGCGGGCGACGCCAGCCTCCGTGGTATTTCAGCAGAACTGGATAAGTTTATCAATGCTCCATTTGCGGTAAAAGGTCTCCCCAACAACTTCACAGCAATTGCAGCAAAAGGCGTTTACACTCCTACCGAAGAAGACTATATCAAGACTCCCATAGAAGTGGACAAGAGACAAAGTTTCGAGCACGTGTTCAACATCTCTAACAACAACCTACTGCAAGACAAATCGAAGCTAAAAGTGTGCGTGCTGCTCATTAATCTGAACACAAAGAAAATTGAGAACGCCGCTAAATGCAGCATAACCGATGCTATCTCCACAGGCATTATCTCTACAACAGAAGAACAGAAACGCACTGTTGAAATAGCTCGCTACACGCTCGATGGTCGTCGTATCCAAGCTCCGCAAAAGGGCCTCAACCTCGTGAAATATAGCGATGGTCGTGTGCGCAAAAAAATCGTGACACGCTAAGACTTCCCGAGAAAGACAAAAAGATATATTCTCTAACACATTCCTTATAAATAGTGTCCCTAAAAGCTTATATACTTTTAGGGACATTTCTTTTTATCTAAAAATCTCGATTCTCTATACAATAAAAAAGCAGCATACGTTCACTCTCCTGAGAGGCTAAAACACCAAGCATGATTGGCTACCAATTGTTTTGAAATGAATAACTTGCCCTTGCGCATAGGGCATTCAGTCAGGTTTGACGATGCAAAATTAGAGAGCTTTTGATGTTACTCCAAGAGGCAAGGATATGGCGGGAAGTATAGGGAAAAGCAAGGATGTCAGCGACTATCAAAAACGCTCAATATACATTCTAAAAGTAGACTATTTCGGGCAAATACACATTGTTTCTCAATCATCATTGATTGTTTAAGAGATTACTTTTATGTCTTTTCACAGGAAAAATTATTCCCAGTAGCGTGAAAGTTCCATTTTCCCTCGTTTTATTCATTATAAGTTCATAGCTTTGTAATCAATATCAAGAAAAACAATCATCTAATGAGACAGAAGAAAGAGCATAGCAACCTTATCAAGGAGCATTTGAAGAAGCGAGGCATCACCCAAACGTGGCTCGCCAAAGAGTTGGGCATGAGCTTCAGTATTACCAACGCATACGTTTGCAATCGTAAGCAGCCTAATCTTACCACCATCTTTAAAGTGGCGGACTTGCTCAATGTTTCATCGAAAGAATTAGTAGAATAAAACGACTATATGGGAAATAATATCAAACAATATGCTATTGGCGAAATCCTTGACGGTAGATACTTTTATATTCCTGCCTATCAAAGAGGTTATAGATGGACAGAAAAACAAGTCGGGGATTTACTCAGAGATTTGCTCTGCTTTGCTAATGATAGTAAAAGTGATGAAGATTTTTATTGTCTACAACCAATTATTGCATGTCCTATAACAGAAGAAAAGAAATTGAAAGAACTCTTCAAAAGTGTTTACGACAAAAATTTATTAGAAAAAGGCGTATGGGAAATCATTGATGGACAGCAAAGACTCACTACCATATTTCTACTTTATAAGTATCTTATTGCCAAAAAGGGATGGAATGCAGAAACTCTGAAAGAAGAGGAAGATGGTAAAGAACTATATCATATTTTCTATGCGACACGTGAAGACTCTGCAACTTTCTTGGAAAGTTTGAATCTTGACATAGTAAAAGGTGGAGATGATTTTAAAAGTAACATCGACTTTTATCATATGGCATCAGCATTCAAACTCATTGATAGCTGGATCAAGAATGAAGGCAAAGAGATAAATCAGCGATATAAACTTGGTGGTAGTTTGGAAACAGTCAGAAGTTCATTCTTTACATTACTCAATGGTATGAGAGATACAAAGAGTGGTTCTGTCCAGGTTTTGTGGTATGAATTGTCTGAAAACAAATCACAAAGTAGCATAAAAGAGTTTCAAAAAATCAATACAGGCAAAATTAGATTAACTGATGCAGAATTGATTAAAGGACTTTTCTTGCTTAATAGAAATTTTGAACAAAGTTCCAAATACATTAGGCAATCTACCCTTGCCATAGAATGGGAATTTATTGAAAATACTCTTCATGCAAATAATTTTTGGTATTTTCTCCAGAAGAAAGGAACAGATATGCCAAACCGCATTGACTTACTTTTCTCACTGATATACAAAATTCACAAGATAAAAGACTCTGAAGAAGAACGTTTTTCTGATATTTTGAAAGAAGCCGATAATGATATCCTTGATACAAGAAAGAGTGTGATTTTCAGATATTACTGTGATATGTTTGAAGGTAAGCAAGGTGAAGAATTGCAAATTGCTGTAGCAGAGGCATGGAAAGAAGTAATGACATTATTTAGGACACTTGACGATTGGTTTTACACTCCTGCTACTTACAATTATATTGGGCTATTAAGTCAATGTGGTGAAGATATAACAAGACTCATTTTTTATTATGATCATATGCCTGAAAATGCAACCCAAGAGGATTTTATCGATTATCTCAAAGACCGAATCAAGTTCTATTTAAGAAGTATAAAAAGAGACAAAGAAGGCAAAATCGTTACATCATATAAAGACAGAGAAAACATTTATCGCATTCTTTTGACATTGAATATACATCTCTTAAATGTTCAAAACTCGAAACTTAAATCAGAATCAGATATATATAAATTCCCGTTTGATGTACTCAACGCACAAGATTGGGACATTGAACACATAGATTCATTCCACACTAATGCTCTAAAGAAAGATGAACTCAAAAGGGAATGGATAGAAACTGCAAGGAGTGATAGAAAAGACTTTTTATCTGTACAAGAACAACAAGAGATTGACCAAAAACTGGAAAATAAAGAATATGATACAGTCATTGATCTTCTTAAGAAAAATGCTGGTGAAACAGAGATGGATGAAGAAATCAAGAACAGTATCGGAAACCTGACACTATTGGATGCAGAAACAAACCGCTCGTATGGTAATAGTTTGTTCTGCACAAAACGCCGTATCATTATTGATAGAATAAAGCAAGGAGTATTTATCCCCGCTGCCACTCAATATATTTTCTCAAAATTTTACGATGACAAAGGTACAAATCGGTCCATTTGGGCAAAGGAAGATATGGAGTCGTATCATAAATACATTATATGTATGTTAAACGAATATTTACCTGAATACAATCAATAAAGGCATGGACTATAGATTTTCATTTACAGATCTTTTCACAAGGGAAGTTGACTTTGACAAAGATAATCAGGTTAAAGTTTCAAGTATTGTAATACCTCAGATTCAACGACCATACGCACAAGGACGTACTGACGGAGTATGTACATACATCAGAAATATGTTTCTTGATGAAATCTTTGAAAACCTCACCAGTGGCAATGATGACATTTTCGACCTTAATTTTATATATGGCATTATAAAACCAAATAATAATGAATATAGAATGGAACTGTTGGATGGTCAACAAAGACTGACCACACTTTTCTTATTATATTGGTATATTACAAATGCAGAATTAGATATTAACCAGCCTGAAAGTAAATTTATCAGGGATTGTCTTTCAAAATTCCTTTATGAAACAAGAACAACATCTACAGTCTTCTGTCAAGAATTATCATCATACAAGGTAGAATTAGGGAATAAGACTCCCAAAGAGGTTATTCGTAATTCTAAATGGTATTTCAAATCATTTGATCGTGATAGCACAATCAGTGCAATGCTTACGATGCTCAATGCTATACATGATAGATATACACAGCAGAAACAAAGAAGTCTTTTCGCAAAACTTCAGAAGCTCCAATTCTACGTGAAGTCACTCGGGGTATTCAACCTATCTGAGGAATTATACATAAAAATGAATGCAAGAGGTTTGCAGCTAAGTCCGTTTGAAAACTTTAAAGCCGATTTGACAAATTTCATCTCACAAAAAGAATATGGTCATTTTCAAGAAATGATGCCACTATACAAAGATGGTACTGCTGATGAAGTATCGTTCCACTTCAACTTTTCTGTCAAATTAGATGCGAAGTGGGTTGACATATTCTGGAAGAATGGTGCGGAAGATTTTGATAATGCCTACATGAGCTTTTTCTCACGGTTCTTCACTTGTAAATATATTATTGCAAGCAAGAATGATGTTAGCGACAGGGATATGCGAACCGATAAAACCATTAGGATTCTCTACACTAATGCAGAAGAACAAATAGGCGGCAATGAGTATTGGGGGTTCAAACCATTTAAAACATTATTAGATGAACACCCTGAATATGTTGAAACCTTAGACAAAGTGCTGGATGTGTTGTATTCTAACGAAAGAATAATCTATAAAAATATGCTTCCTATATGGGATAAAAATAATGAATTGGCAGGCGACGACTTCTATTGCAATACATCATCCAAGATAAGTCATATAAAACTCATTGCTTTATCGGCTGTGATTGAATATATAGAAGCAATGGATAGTTTTGACATATCTACATTTGAATGTTGGATGAGAGTTGTATGGAATGTAATTGAAAATACAAATATTGATGGTCTAACCCCCGTTTCATCCTTGATTCGTAAACTCTCTATGGTCATTCACTTTGTAGCAACAAAAATGGGAACTGAAAAATCCTTCTACAAAGCATTAAGCCAATGGGGGATAGAAAATTCTACAGAAAAAGAAAATCGCGCTTTATTAGAAGAGGTTGAAAAAGCAAAACGTATTTCGGAAGATCCACTTTGGGAAGATATATGGAAAGATGTTGAAAAACACCCTTTCTTTAAGGGAATGGTAACATTCTTCTATGATCCTGCTATGTCTAAACAAGATTATGCACATAATGCAAAATTTGTGAAGAGTATGTTTGATGAGAAAGGAATCACAAAAGAATATAGAGACAAACATATCCTTATTCGAGCAATAGTAAGCCAATTTAATACATGGAATGAAGTTAATCAATTATATGTAACGGAAAGAGCGGAAAATAACAAATTCTTAAAGAATATTCTTGCATCTAATGAAAAAGTTAGAGCTATGTTTACACACATTGCAAACAATAATTCTATATTAGACGTAAAAGCGAACCTTCAGCATTATATTGATGATGCCAAGGAACCTCAAGCATGGGAGGATGCAGATACAAATGGTATCCTTGCTTTTGAAACTGCAACAAAACGTTTGCGGAAAGACATTAAAATGTATGATTGGATCTCCAAAGTAGAACGTGAACGAAATGGATGTTTCCGGGTATATTGGTTTGAGGGGCATATTATGTTTGCCATTCCAAGAAAATGGTATGCCAAAATCGCTCTTGATACAGAAAGAGCAAAGATGGCAAATGACCTTTGCGAGAGTTATGGCTTTGAATTCTGGGATGAGGAGCAGAAGGCAATGTATGACAAATACAAAGATTGCTTTGGAAACTATGTCTGGATAAAACAGGACAGAGCTAATTGCACATTGTGGATACGCTTTGATTTAAATCATGAGCTAAAGATTCAAATAGAGTGTAAAACAAAGAAGTATGCAAAGGAGTTGTATGAAATATTTGACAGTACAAGTTATATAGACGAAGGGGAAAAATGTATTCAATTTGAAAACTTGACTCATTACACAAAATGTAAGACATACAACAAACTCTGTAAAGTTATAGAATCTATATATGAAGCCATACCAGAAGCTTAAAGGAAGGTTGCAATATGATGAAGAATAACAACAATCTCATCATTTACCAAGACGACAATGGCTTGATAAAGGTTAATGTGCGCTTTGCTGACGAAGATGTATGGCTCACGCAAGGGCAATTGGCAGAGATTTATGATACAACACAACAGAATATCGCCCTACATATCAAGAATGTCTATGCCGACAAAGAATTGGCAGACGAGGCAACTCACAAGAAATACTTATTAGTTCGACAGGAAGGCAATCGCAATGTCCAGCGCAATATCGACCACTACAATCTTGATATGATCATTGCGCTGGGCTATCGAGTGCAATCGCAAGTAGCAACACGCTTTCGCCGTTGGGTTACCGAGCGACTGCATGAATATATACAGAAGGGATTTGCGATGGATGATGATCGGCTGAAACAAGGAGGCAACCGCTATTTTCGTGAATTGCTACAACGCATTCGAGATATTCGGGCATCAGAGCGCAACTTTTATCAGCAGGTAACAGACATCTACGCCACGTCTGTGGATTATGACCCGCGCACTGACCTCACCCGCACATTCTTCGCTACTGTGCAGAATAAACTCCACTATGCTGTACACGAACACACGGCTGCAGAAATTATCTACGACCGTGTGGACAGTGATAAACCCTTTGTGGGCATGACCAATTTCAAGGGAGACTATATCACCAAAGACGATGTAAAAATAGCCAAGAACTATCTCACTGAAAAAGAACTGCAACGGCTCAACCTACTTGTGTCGCAATTTTTAGACTTTGCCGAGTTCCAAGCCCTTGAAGAACGTCCCATGCATATGGCAGATGGATTTCAGCTCTTGACAACCAAATCATAGCTCTGCAACGCAAACTGTTGGAAGGAAAAGGATGTGTATCGCATCAAGAAGCAATAGAAAAAGCCGAGCGAGAATTCAATATATACCGCCAAAGAGAAATGGCACAACTTGAAAGCGATTTCGACAAAATGGTGAAACGCTTGCCAAAGCGTGGTCACAATTCATCAAACAAAGAATAATAAATCTACCTACACCCAATACAAACTTATTCGTGTGTAGAGCTTTCTTTGTAACGGAATTTTTGGGGTGTAAAAAGGGGTGTAAATCACACAACTCGTTGATTTACACCCATGTTTGCGGAAAGAGAGGGATAAAAACTATAATACAAAATCATTTAACATCATTATCAAATAATATCAAAACATCTTGAAAATCAACCCCTTGTTGATATGTTTTGAAAATATATTGTTTTCTTGATAATGATAGTTCCAATAATCCGCATCAAAAAGTGGGTCAAGCGGTGGGTCAAGAATAAGGAGTTCAAAAATTCCTTCACTAATATAACTCGCCCAATCATTAAAAAAATATTTTTACAAAACCATTTTTCAGCCAAAAAGTGGGTCAAAAGATAGGTGAAAGAAGATGGATTTGATTAACTTTGAAATAAAAGTTATCAGATATGATCATCAAGCGAACGATTAAATTCTCTATCCAAAACCAGCGTAATGCTGGAAGCAGACTTCGTATGCGTGTTTCGTACAATGGTTGCAGGGTGGATTTTCAGACAGGAATCGTTTTGAACAAGGAGTATTGGGACGATGTGCAACAGCGTGTATTACCCTTAAACTCTAATGTTGCCATGGCTACTGACCGAAATGATCAACTTTTGCAGATGTTGACAGATATGATAGCAGTATTTCGAGAATACGAACTAGGTAATGTCTGAAAAAGTGTGTAAGATTCTCCTTGTCCTTTCCCCCATGCTTGG
>NZ_DBHHRH010000034.1:0-6911 GCF_057240785.1 Alloprevotella sp.
TTTATTGAAACTTTTTTTGAGGAAAAAGAAGTATTGCTTATCCCGAATTGGGGTTGTAAGAACCAAAGAATACATATTCACAAAGTTTTCAAAGGCATAGCTCAAAGAGGGAAAAGCTCTATGGGGTGGTTCTTCGGTTTCAAATTGCATTTGATTTGTAATGAGAAAGGAGAGCTTCTCAACTTTATGATAACGCCGGGAGATATTGATGACCGTAAACCTTTGGAGTATCAAGCTTTTGTAGAGTTTATACATGGTAAGCTGGTCGGTGACAAGGGGTACATCAGTAAGAACCTCTTTCAAAGGCTTTTCGTTGACGGAATACAACTTATTACCAAATTGAAAAGTAACATGAAAGGAGCTTTAATGAGCGTTTCAGACAGACTTTTACTCAGAAAAAGAGCCATTATAGAAACGGTGAATGATGAACTTAAGAACATTGCACAAGTGGAGCACTCCAGACATAGATGCTTTGACAATTTCATCGTCAACTTATTAGGGGCAATTGCTGCCTATTGTCTGTTTCCAAAGAAGCCGTGTATCAATGTACAAAGGACTATTGATACACAGCTTGCATTGTTCTGAATTCGTCGAACTCACGTTATTTATTTTACCATGCAAGAGATTACTTTCCCACACAAAACTTGGAAAATATATTGGAAAGGACATCTTGAGTGTTTACTTCTCCAACAATCTCAGAGAGCGCGCGAATACAGTCGCGCAAATCTTCGCTGATAAGTTCCCCCGACAAACTAAGATTGAGGGCAGAAATAGCTTGCGCAATAGATTTTTGTGCACGACTAAAAGCTTCGTAGTGGCGAAGATTTGTCACGATAACGGACGAAGAGGCCCCTTCTATCTTGGTGCGGTCAATGAGTGTAGGGAAAATGTTCTGAAGGCGGGAAATATCTTTAGTTTGATGGGCACTTATCATAATTTTACGAGTGTCTTTGGGACAGCTTCTGAGTAATTTCTCTACGCTTTCTTTAATCTTCGCTTCACCTTGTGGAGTCTCAGCTGCTAAGTCGCATTTGTTGATGACTAATACCAATTGCTTATTCTCACAATGAGGGAGAATTTGTTCAGATAAATCTTGAACATCATTTTCAAGACGTAACGCATCTATAACCCATAGTACGATGTCGGCCTTTTCTAGTTGGATATAACTTCGTTCAATTCCTAAGCGTTCTATTGTATCTGTCGTACTCCGTAAACCGGCAGTATCAATGAATCTGAATGGAATTCCTTCGATGTTTACAACGTCTTCAATAATGTCTCGCGTAGTTCCATGAATATCGCTGACGATGGCTTTCTCTTCTCCTACTAGTGCATTCAAGATTGTAGACTTACCAGCATTAGTCTGTCCTACGATAGCTACAGGTATACCATTTTTTATGGCATTTCCTAAACGGAAACTTTTTAACAGGTGAGTTATGTGTTCATTGATGTCTGTGGCGATATTGGTGAGTTCTATTCGATCTGCGAATTCTAGGTCTTCATGGTCTGAAAAGTCCAGTTCTAACTCCAATAAAGATGTCAGATGCAACAACTTGTCTCGAAGTTTTTTCAGAGCGGTACTGTAGCTTCCTCGCATCTGGCTCATAGCCAAGTGGTGAGTAGCTTTTGTTGACGATGCTATCAAATCCGCTACTGCTTCTGCTTGACTAAGATCCATCTTTCTATTGAGGAAGGCACGTTTTGTGAATTCTCCAGGTTCTGCCATTACGCAGCCTGCTTGAATGAGTAGTTCAATGCAGCGTTGTAGTATGTATTTAGAACCGTGGCACGATATCTCCGTCGCATTTTCTCCAGAATAGGAGTGTGGCGCATGAAAGATGCTAACCAAAACTTCATCCAATATGCTATCATTGTCTATTATGCGTCCAAAGACTATAGAGTTCGCTGGGCGATTTATTAAGGGACGGTCAAAGATGTGTTCTGTAATTTTAATAGCCTTAGGTCCTGATACACGTACAATACCCAAGGCTCCTTCTGGAGCAGTTGCTATGGCACAAATGGTAGTATTTTCCATTATTTTCTAGTAGCTTATTTATCAGTTCAAAAAAGTGATAAAGGAGTGCCGCTTTTCTACGGCATAATTTAATTGTGAGTGCTAATGTTTCCTTTTCTTTGTGAACGTGAAGGTCTCAACCAGTGAAAGAGTTCTCCTACTTTATTAAAATTGCGTTTAAGCAAAATTCCAATTCCTTGTGTAGTAAGTGTAGAGCGAGTAAAGTATCTATCGTTAGTTTCACTGTATGCTTTCAGACTCACGCCTCCCCCTTTGGTTAGGATATATTGTGCATCAAAGTCACCCACAAAGTTCGTTGTGTTATAGGTGTTATCTCGGTAACCAAAGTTGCCGTTGATAAGTAGGCGATTATTGAGCAGACGTCCACTTAATAGCCCCTCTATTTCCATCGTATTAGTACCTAAAGATCCTGTTGACAGATTTGCACCAAAAGTCCAGTTTGAACTATTCATAGCGCTGGAAATGATGCTATTAAGTTGGTTTGAAAGAGTGGATGATAGAAATGATTTCATTGCTGCTCCTGTTTGCGTTTCATTGCTGTTTGTTGCAGTTTGCGAGTAGTTTGGAGCGTAGAATCTGCCAACCCCAAGAAGATAAATGATTTGCATGTTCATATCTTCTTCTGTTGCGATAAGATGTCTCACCATCTGCTTCTCGTCTTCATTTACATTTGGTAAATCAAGATCAAAGTTTACTTCTGGGTTCTGTACTTTGCCATGGAAATTCAATAAACAATTTACACGCGTAGTATTTGTACTGAAGTTTCTTCCGATATTTAAGTCGGCAAGTGAAGCTGAGTTGATGGCATATACAGCTTGCATATTTAAGTCACCCTGATACGGATCACCGTTGAAGATTATTCTACTGCCTTGAGTAAAAGAAAAGTCTTTTCGTATGACATTTTGGATACTCATTTTATAAGTTCCATTCTCAACAGTATATGTTCCATACATGTTAAAATTACCTTTGTTATAATAGTTGACACGTATCGGACCACTTCCATGTACAGTAATGGCATCACCTGTTTTTTCGTCCATGACAACCTTGATTGTTGCATCAGGTGTGACGTCGAAAAGCATATTCATACGGATGTTGGTAGAACTGCTCTCTGTGCTGTCATTAAGTGCTTTTGTTGGTTTTTGTTTTCCGAACGACAACTGCGAAGAGGATTGTACACTATCATTGCGCTCTGCAAATCTGATGAAGGGCACATTGGTGAAATTATCAGGACTATTGACTGTGTAAGTAAAGACAGTTCCTTTTTCTGGATGCATGTTCAGATCTATCTGCAAATTATTAGGAGCGCCTTTCAGTGCCATGTGTCCTGTTCCATAAGCTGTCGCGTAGAAGGGTAGGTCTACATTGGGAGGTTGGTTTAAAACTAGTAGCCGTTTTGCTTCTACATCAAAGTTGTAGCGCAAATTCTTTAGGTGCGTATGTTGTAGAGTACCATTCACCGTTCCGTCTCCATCTTTTTCATCAGAAACCGTAAAGTTATGGAAGGAGAAGATGCCTGGTTGAATTGTTACATGTCCATTATTTACAAGATATGATGCTCCTGTTGCTTGTATTTTTGCTCTTGCCCACACATCTATTTCTCCCTCAAAATCTAATTGTTTGAGCGGGCCAAAGATGCGGCAATGTCCCGTTCCTCTGCCTTGAAAATTATCAAAGATATCACTGATGTAGCGATTCAGAAATACTAAGTTTGTTTTCTTACTATTTATATCCAGTTGTAATTGTTTGTGATGTAGATTAACGTATCCTTTTACTTTTGTTCTTGCTGTATCTCCTTCAACGATATCTCCATTAAGATTGATTTGTTTATTAGGGAAATCAAAGCCTCCTTGCAGATGTAATTTGCCGAGAAATTCATCATTTAGATGGAAGTCGGGGATGTATAAATCTGCAGAAAGTTGGTTACCTCTTTGATCGTGAGAAATACTTGCTGTTCCTGATGCTTTTCCGGCAAAGTCTACTGCGTGGAAGTCCACAAGATTCATAACGTAAGCGACATCTATTTTTTGTAGTTGAGCGTAGATAGAATCCTTTGGATTAGAAGATAGTTTTCCAAAGATGTTCAATTTTTGATCGCTATGTCTTATTGAAAAAGCTCTAATGTCAAGATTCTGACGCGTATAAGTAAGTTGCCCTCTATCAATATCCCAGATACTATCTCCTATGTGAAAGTTTGTAGGATGAATATCTATGTTAATAAGCTTTCCCTCGTTTGAGAAATTGGTAGTGAACTTTAGTGAACCTCCAATTTCATGATTTATATATTCGTCCCAATAGATATTTGTTAGCATCTTTCCTTTTTCTGCTTTTCCGTCAATTACAACTTGAATGTTGGTTTCTTCAAAGGTCTTCTTTGCTTGTAGTAATAGCTTAACGCTATCTTCTTTACTGTTGAAATACAGACTTATATCTTTCAATTCTAGTCCGTCATATATGACGTCTTTTGTATCAAATGTTATGGATGTTGCATTGCTCTCATGATTAATGTAACCTCGGAGTGTTGCAACATTTGAAATGTAGATGGGGATATTAAGGAGTCGGCGAAGAATATCTGTTTTCTTTACTTGTACATTAAATGCCCATTTCTCTCCTTTTTCTTTGTCTGTCAATTCTATAAGCCCTCGAACAGATTTTGCTAAAATATGGAAAATACTCTTTTTGAGCTTTTGTAAATCCATCGGTCCTTGTATATCTGCATCTGCAAAGTCGCTTCTTAGGTGTAAAGACTGTGTTGTTGTGGATATATTTAGTTGCTGACACTGATAGGTGGAATCATTGTCAAACATGCTGAAATTTCGTATTTTTACTTGAGCAATAGGATTTTGTAAGTTTAAATCTTTCAATGTACCTTCAAGCGAAGTGGCAAAGCTGGCTTTCCCAAAATGTTGTGTCAGATGTAGAGATGCTGGATTCAGTTTATGAATGTCTGCCTTTACGCGAATATTGTAAGGAGTTAACTTTTTGAGATTACCTTCTATATTTACTCCCAGCAACATATTGGGATCTGTTGATTTTAGGCTTAATTCAAAATATTTATTTGCTAGTTTTAACTGACTTGTAATGCCGTGGTAGAGATAGTTTTTAAGTTCAAACTTCTCTATACTAATATTAGCATTGCTTTTTGGTGTCTGCTTATTTAGTAAAATTTCTCCTTGAAGACTGAATGTGATTTGAGAAGGTAGGTCTTTCTTTCCGACGATTTCTGCCAATGCGAAAGCTTTCCCTTTAACGCTCCCTGATAATCGTTCGTCTTTATAAGTTAACGCTTCGTTGAAACTCCCTACGCCAGTCTTCAATAAGCCTTTAGCCGAATAGGATTTACCGAGTTTTATTCGTATAATGCCAGAGTAATCAATGTTACCTACCCGAGAAAAGATGGCAGGTGTTTCTTTGTGACTGAAATGCATGAAGAGTCTCTGCCCAAGTCTCTGTGTTAGTGAGAATTGATGGATGTTAAGTGCTAAATCATTAATTTTTCCATTCGTTCTGTTTAGTGTAAAGGAAGCTAATAGATTTAGATGCTCATTTTTGTTTTTTATTTGAATGTTGTTGAAGTTTAACCTGTTGTTATTTATAGAGTAATAGGTTGCTAAAGAAAGAGTTTCTTTAAGTCCTTTGAACTGTGGGATGGCAAATGAAAAGTCTTCAGTTGATAGTTGGGCCTGATCTATGGCACCTCGGCATGTAAGGGTATATCCCAGCGTTTGTATTGAGCTATCATCATATGTAAAAACAATACGGCTTTGATTTATATAAGAATTTGATAGTCGTAAATCGAAGTTTGTCAGTATAGCTTTATGATGGTTGGCAATAAGGCGGAACGTTAGTTTTTTAATGTCTAATCCGCTCTGTTCTTTAAAGGAAAGAGCACGCACGCGGAGATTGATACTGTCCGGCGTAAGGCGTTTTAAACTGATATTGGAACTAATATCTCTTATCGAAAGGTGTGAAAAATTAATTTTTCCTGGACTCTGTGCTTTGTACCATTCATTCCAAGTGACATTGACACGACGCAAGATAACACTATTAATGCGAAGATTTAGTGCTTCTTCTTTTTTCTCTTCTTTTGATTTCAGTGCATCGATGATGAATTGGAAATTCGTGGGGGAGTTTGCCGCTTTCTTATAGAGTTGTATGTTCGCATCTAAGAGCGACACCGTTCTTAGGGAGATTTCCCCCCATAATAGAGGTTTGATTTCAAATTTAGTTGTTGCCAAATCGCATCCAAGCAAGAGTTGCTGACTTTGGTCCTTTATGTTTAGATCTTTAATGATGACACGGTTAAATAATCCGATGTTGATATTACCAATAGTTACCGTAGTGTGTAACTTCTCCGACAATGCATTTTGGATGGCATTTGCTATGATGCGTTGGGTAGGAGAGAAGTTAATTACAAATAGGATGAGTAGGTAAAGACTAAGTACTATACCTACTATCCATTGTATTATTTTTCCTAATGATCTGATTGCTTCAAAAATTTATAAGGCAAAAATACGAATTTTACGTGACACATTTATACTTGCAACATCTTTTCGAGTTTCTTCTTAATTTAATATAGTTTTTATTATAAAAAATCAAAACTCCAATTCGGGATAAGCAATACTTCTTTTTCCTCAAAAAAGTTTCAATAAAAACCTAAAAAGAGGATTGTTTTTTGTATATTTACTGTTGATAATCAATCATATAACAAAATAACAATCCTCATGAAACTTGTCAGCAAAGTTACGGAAATCTATTGTATTGCAGATGATTTTTGCAAAGAATATCATTTAGAATTAAACAAAACCTCTCTTTCTCCCTCATCCTCCTCTGCCAATAGTCCAAAACATCGCAAGAGAAAAGGGCGGATGAGTGATGCCGA
>NZ_DBHHRH010000035.1:0-59515 GCF_057240785.1 Alloprevotella sp.
TAGAGCACTAGCCTTCCAAGCTGGGGGTCGCGGGTTTGAGCCCCGTTTTCCGCTCGTGTTTGCTGTTATAGCTCAGTGGTAGAGCACTTCCTTGGTAAGGAAGAGGTCACGAGTTCAAGTCTCGTTAACAGCTCTATCTCCTCTGAAAAGAGGGTTCTAAATAAGATATTCATTCATATAAATTAAATAAAGCTATGGCTAAAGAAGTATTTGAGCGTACCAAGCCGCATGTTAACATCGGTACTATTGGTCACGTCGATCACGGTAAGACCACTCTGACTGCTGCTATTTCTAAGGTTCTTCATGACGCTGGTTACGGTAGCGAAGACGTTAAGTCTTTCGATCAGATTGACAACGCTCCTGAAGAGAAAGAGCGTGGTATTACTATCAATACCGCTCATATTGAGTACGAGACTGCAAAGCGTCACTATGCTCACGTTGACTGTCCGGGTCACGCCGACTATGTGAAGAACATGGTAACTGGTGCTGCTCAGATGGACGGTGCAATCATCGTAGTTGCTGCAACTGATGGTCCTATGCCTCAGACTCGTGAGCACATCCTGCTCGCTCGTCAGGTGAACGTTCCTCGTTTGGTTGTGTTCCTGAACAAGTGCGATATGGTTGAGGATGAGGAGATGCTCGAACTCGTAGAAATGGATATGCAAGAGCTTCTTCAGGAATATGGCTACGAAGAGGATACTCCTATCATTCGTGGTTCTGCCCTCGGTGCTTTGAACGGCGTTGAGAAGTGGGTAGACAGCGTTAAGAAGTTGATGGATGCAGTTGACGAATGGATTTTGGATCCTGTTCGTGATACTGATAAGCCATTCTTGATGCCTGTTGAGGACGTGTTCTCTATCACTGGTCGTGGTACTGTTGCTACTGGTCGTATTGAGACTGGTATCGTTAAGGTTGGTGACGAAGTTCAGTTGCTCGGTCTTGGCGAAGACAAGAAGTCTGTTGTAACTGGTGTTGAGATGTTCCGTAAGACTCTTCCTACAGGTGAAGCTGGTGACAACGTAGGTTTGTTGCTCCGTGGTATCGACAAGGAAGAAATCAAGCGTGGTATGGTAGTTACTCACCCGGGTGTTATCAAACCTCACAAGAAGTTCAAGGCTTCTATCTACGTTCTTACTGAGAAAGAAGGTGGTCGCCATACTTCATTCGGTAACAAGTATCGTCCTCAGTTCTATCTCCGTACCATGGACTGTACAGGTGAGATTCATCTCCCTGAAGGTATCGAGATGGTAATGCCAGGTGATAACGTAGAGATCTCTGTAGAACTTATCTACGCTGTTGCAATCAACGAAGGTCTTCGTTTCGCTATCCGTGAAGGTGGCCGTACGGTTGGTTCTGGTCAGATTACTGAAGTACTTGACGATTAATCCGACAGTATATTTTATAATTACAGGTTTTCTTCCACGGAAGGAACCTGTTTCCTACGGGAATAGCTCAGTTGGTAGAGCACTGGTCTCCAAAACCAGGTGTCGGGAGTTCGAGCCTCTCTTCCCGTGCTAATTAGAAGAACTCATGTTAAATAACATAGTTACATATTGCAAGAATTCTTACGACGAACTAGCTCATAAGACCACGTGGCCAACCCGCCAGGAATTGACGCATAGTGCAATTATTGTACTGGTTGCTTCCCTTGTACTTGCGCTCTTAGTGGCTGGCATGGATTGGGTTTTCCGTACTCTTATGGAGCTCATCTATTCTGTCTAAATTTTAATTCCTTCAAGTAAAATGGCTGAAGCATCAGTTTCAATGGCTTGGTATGTCCTTCGCGCAATCAGTGGCAAAGAGGCTAAGGTGAAAGAGTACATTGACGCCGAGATTAAAAACGGTAGTCTGAATGGAAATGTAGCCCAGGTTCTTATTCCCACTGAGAAAGTCGTACAGATGCGTGGGAATAAACGAGTTGTAAAAGAGAGAAGCTATCTTCCTGGCTATGTTTTGGTGGAAGCTAGGCTGGTAGGTGAGATTGCGCATACTTTGCGTAATACTCCAAATGTATTAGGTTTTCTTCCGGATATGAAAAATCCGGAACCTTTACGTGAGGCAGAGGTGAACCGAATCCTTGGAAAAGTTGACGAAATTGAGGACGATGTCAAAGACATGGAGATTCCTTATGTTGTCGGCGAAGTGGTAAAGGTTACGGAGGGGCCGTTTGCAGGCTTCACTGGCGCTATCGAAAAGGTAGACGAAGAGAAGAAGAAAGTGACGGTTACCGTGAAGGTTTTCGGCCGCAGTACAGGTCTCGACCTTGGTTTTATGCAAGTTGAGAAGGAATTGGGTTAATGTTACGTAATCTTCGATTCCTTATAAATTAAATAATAAAAATAACAATGGCTAAAGAAGTTGCTGGATTAATCAAATTACAGATTAAAGGCGGCGCTGCAAATCCTGCTCCTCCCGTAGGTCCTGCTCTGGGTTCTAAGGGTATTAATATTATGGATTTCTGCAAGCAGTTCAATGCCAGAACGCAGGATAAGGCTGGAAAGGTTCTTCCTGTAGTAATCACGTATTACGCAGATAAGACTTTCTCCTTCATTATTAAGACTCCTCCTGCAGCAGTGCAATTGCTTGAAGCAGCAAAGAAGAAAAGTGGTTCTGCACAGCCCAATCGTCAAAAAGTGGGAAGCGTTACTTGGGAACAAGTGAAGGCAATCGCTGAAGACAAGATGGCAGATTTGAACTGCTTTACTATAGAGGCCGCAATGCGTTTGATCGCCGGTACGGCTCGTAGCATGGGTATCACGGTTTCAGGTGAATTCCCCGAGAATAAATAAACTTCAATTTTAAAACAAGAATGAGTAAACTGACAAAAAATCAGAAAGCCGTCGCTGGTAAAGTTGAAGCAGGGAAAGCTTACACGCTGAAAGAAGCCGCACAACTCGTTAAGGAAATTACTACAACGAAGTTTGATGCTTCATTGGATATCGACGTACGTCTTGGTGTGGATCCTCGCAAGGCAAACCAAATGGTTCGTGGCGTGGTTTCTCTTCCAAATGGTACGGGTAAGACTGTCCGCGTGCTCTGCCTCTGTACTCCTGATAAGGAGGAAGCTGCTAAGGCTGCCGGTGCTGACTATGTAGGTCTCGACGAATATATCGAGAAAATTAAAGGTGGTTGGACTGATATTGATGTTATCATCACTATGCCTGCCATCATGGGTAAGATTGGTGCGCTGGGTCGTGTGCTCGGTCCGCGTGGCTTGATGCCTAACCCTAAGAGTGGTACTGTTACCATGGACGTTGAGAAAGCTGTCCGTGAGGTAAAACAAGGTAAGATTGACTTTAAGGTTGATAAGGCAGGTATCGTACACGCCTCTATTGGTAAAGTTTCTTTCTCTCCCGAACAAATCTTCGGTAATGCAAAGGAATTCATCGATACTATTATCAAATTGAAGCCTTCTGCTGCAAAAGGTACGTATATAAAGAGTATTTATCTTTCCTCAACGATGAGTCAGGGTATTAAAGTAGATCCCAAATCTGTTGACGAAGCTTAATAGGAATAAGAATCATGAGAAAGGAAGATAAAGCTATTATCATCGAGAAGCTCGGTGAGAAACTCAAAGAATACGCTCACTTTTATCTGGTAGATGTTACAGGCTTAAATGCCGAAACTACCAGTGCATTGAGAAGAAAGTGCTTCAAGTCTGAAATTAAGATGGTTGTTGTTAAGAATAACCTTCTTCACAAGGCACTTGAACAATCTGAAACTGACTTTACTCCTCTTTATGATAGCTTGAAAGGAACAACAGCAGTGTTCTTCTGTAACACAGCAAATGTCCCTGCAAAGCTCATCAAGGAAGAAGGTAAGGCAACAGGTATTCCCGCTCTGAAGGCTGCTTACGCAGAGGAAGAAATCTACGTAGGTGCTGAAAATCTCGACGCACTCGTTGCAATTAAGAGCAAGAACGAGGTTATCGCAGAAGTTGTGGCTTTGCTGCAATCTCCAGCGAAGAATGTTATCTCAGCTCTCCAGTCTGGTTCACAGACTATTCACGGTGTGCTTAAAACTTTGGGCGAGCGCTCCGAGTAAGCGATTGAGACCCGCTATATAACATAGATTTTAAAAACAAATAAATACATTAAAAGAAAATGGCAGATATCAAAGCTATTGCTGAAGAATTGGTAAATTTGACAGTAAAAGAAGTTAACGAGTTGGCACAGGTCCTCAAGGAAGAGTATGGCATCGAACCCGCAGCTGCAGCTGTTGCAGTTGCTGCTGGTCCCGCAGTAGGTGGTGCTGCAGCAGCAGAAGAAAAAACTGCTTTCGACGTTGTCCTGAAAGATGCAGGTGCTGCTAAACTGAAGGTTGTTAAGGCTGTTAAAGAGCAGTGTGGCCTCGGTCTGAAGGAAGCTAAAGACCTCGTAGACGGTGTTCCTAGCAAGCTGAAAGAAGGTGTTGCTAAGGAAGAAGCAGAAGCACTGAAGAAGGCACTTGAAGCTGAAGGCGCAGTTGTAGAAATCGCCTAAGTCAATTTCTCATAAACATTCGGTTAAGGATCCTCTGGTAGAGGGTTCTTAACCTTTTTGTGTCTATAAACTACTTTGACCTTTTTGTCAAGGTGAAGTCCAATCAACAAATTCAATAGAATGTCTAAAATTATTGATGGTCGCGTAAACTTCGCGTCAGTACAAAATCCGATGCCTTATCCGGATTTCCTCGACGTGCAGCTGAAATCCTATCGGGATTTCCTCCAACTCGACACTCCGGCAGAAAAGCGTAAAAACGATGGTCTGTACAAAGTTTTTGCTGAGAATTTCCCTATTGCAGATACTCGCAACAACTTTGTGCTTGAATTCCTCGACTATTATATCGATGCTCCACGTTACACGATAGAGGAATGTCTCGAAAGAGGCCTTACGTATAGTGTGCCTCTGAAGGCGAAACTTAAGTTGTACTGCACGGATCCAGATCATGAGGATTTTGATACGGTCGTTCAAGATGTTTTCTTGGGCCCCATTCCTTATATGACGGAAAATGGTACCTTTGTTATCAACGGTGCAGAGCGTGTAGTTGTTTCTCAGTTGCACCGCTCACCAGGTGTGTTCTTTGGTTCAAGTGTACACGCCAACGGAACTCAACTGTATAGTGCGCGTATCATTCCTTTCAAAGGTTCTTGGATAGAGTTTGCTACGGATATTAACAGCGTTATGTATGCTTACATCGATCGTAAGAAAAAGTTACCCGTAACGACTCTTCTCCGTGCTATCGGTTTTGAAAGTGATAAAGACATTCTTAAGATTTTCAATCTTTCTGATGA
The DNA here is from genome assembly GCF_057240785.1 of Alloprevotella sp. Lineage (NCBI taxonomy): Bacteria > Pseudomonadati > Bacteroidota > Bacteroidia > Bacteroidales > Prevotellaceae > Alloprevotella > Alloprevotella sp. The sequence continues at coordinate 5,273 of NZ_DBHHRH010000035.1, forward strand.
AATCAAGGTTAATAAGACCAATTTGAAGAAGGCTGTTGGTCGCAAGTTGGCTGCACGCGTTATGAAAACGTGGGTGGAGGACTTTGTTGATGAAGATACAGGTGAGGTTGTTTCTATTGATCGTAGTGAAATAATACTCGAGCGTGAAAGTATTATTGAAGCAGATGATATCGAAAAGATCATAGATTCAGGTGCTCAAACTATTGAAGTACACCACGCGGATTCTTCTTCAACGGATTACAGTATTATCTTCAACACTCTTCAGAAAGACCCCTGTAATTCGGAGTCAGAAGCTGTTACTTACATTTATCGCCAGTTGCGTAATGCAGATCCAGCAGATGATGCAAGTGCACGTGAAGTTATCAACAATCTTTTCTTTTCTGATAAGCGTTACGACCTTGGAGAGGTTGGTCGCTATCGTATGAATAAGAAACTTGGTTTAACGACCGATAACGATACTCGCGTCTTGACTCGTGAAGACATTATTGAAATTATCAAGTACCTTGTTGAGTTGATAAACTCTAAAGCTACTGTCGATGATATAGACCACTTAAGTAACCGTCGTGTTCGCACGGTTGGTGAACAGTTGGCAAATCAATTTAATATAGGTCTGGCTCGTATGAGCCGCACCATCCGCGAGCGTATGAATGTTCGCGATAATGAGGTGTTTACTCCGATGGATTTGATTAACGCTAAGACGATTTCTTCCGTTATCAATTCCTTCTTCGGAACAAATGCTCTTTCTCAATTTATGGACCAAACAAATCCGCTTGCAGAGGTTACTCACAAGCGCCGTCTTTCTGCTCTTGGTCCTGGCGGTCTTTCCCGTGAGCGTGCTGGTTTCGAAGTTCGAGACGTACACTATACTCACTATGGTCGCCTTTGCCCGATTGAGTCTCCTGAAGGTCCAAACATTGGTTTGATTTCTTCTCTTTGTGTTTATGCAAAGATCGATGACCTCGGCTTTATAGAGACTCCCTATCGTCAAGTGAGAGATTCAATTGTCGATTTGAATAACGACAATGTAGTTTATCTCAGTGCAGAGGAAGAGGAAGAAAAGATTATCGGTCAGGGTAATGCACCGTTGAATCCAGATGGTACTTTCATTCGCTCAAAAGTAAAGTGTCGTCAGGATGCAGATTATCCTGTTGTTCCGCCTGCACAAGTTGACTTGATGGACGTTGCACCGCAGCAGATTGCTTCTATAGCAGCTTCATTGATTCCCTTCCTTGAACACGATGATGCTCACCGTGCATTGATGGGTTCAAACATGATGCGCCAAGCCGTTCCTTTGATTCATTCTGAAGCTCCTATTGTAGGTACAGGTATTGAGCGTCAAGTGTGTGTTGATTCTCGCACTATGATATCTGCAGAGGGTGATGGTGTGGTTGAATTTGTGGATGCAACAGTTATCCGTATCAAGTACGATCGCTCAGAAGACGATGATTTTGTTAGCTTTGATTCTGCAGTGAAGGAATATCGTATTCCTAAGTTCCATCGTACGAACCAAAACATGGTCTTTGACCTTCGCCCGATCTGCGTTGTTGGTCAGCGTGTGACAAAAGGCGATATTCTCACAGAAGGTTATGCTACAGAAGATGGTGAGTTGGCTCTTGGCCGTAATCTCCTCGTTGCATACATGCCTTGGAAGGGATACAACTACGAGGATGCTATTGTGCTCAATGAGCGCATGGTTCGTGAAGATATTCTGACTTCTGTTCATGTAGACGAATTCTCCCTCGAAGTTCGCGAGACGAAGCGAGGAATGGAAGAATTGACCAATGATATTCCAAATGTCAGCGAAGATGCAACGAAAGATCTTGATGAGAACGGTATCATCCGTGTAGGTGCTCGCGTTGTGCCTGGTGACATAATGATTGGTAAGATCACGCCGAAGGGTGAGAGCGATCCTACGCCGGAAGAAAAATTGCTCCGTGCTATCTTTGGTGATAAAGCTGGCGATGTTAAGGACGCTTCTTTGAAAGCAAATCCTTCTTTGACAGGTGTTGTTATTGATCGCAAACTCTTTAGTAAGGCTATCAAAACGCGTGCATCTAAGGCAGCAGATAAGATTACGTTGCAGAAACTTGACGATAAGTTCCAAAAGGATACAGAAGAGCTGAAGAATCTTATGATAACCAAGCTTCTTGCTTTGGTGGAAGACCAAAAGATTCTTGGCGTGAAGGATACAATTGGTACAGAAGTAATTGCTAAGGGGGCTAAATTGACTAAGTCTGTTTTAGAAACCCTTGACTTTACTTCACTGCAGCTTAACAACTGGACTACTGATGAGCGTATTAACAATCTTATAAGTCGTCTTGTCCTGAACTATCTCCATAAGTATAACCAGATGGATGCAGAGCTCAAACGAAAGAAGTTCTCTATCACTATAGGTGATGAACTTCCTTCAGGAATCATTCAGATGGCAAAGGTCTATATTGCTAAGAAGCGTAAGATTGGAGTGGGTGATAAGATGGCAGGTCGACACGGTAACAAGGGGATTGTTTCCAAGATTGTACGTCAGGAAGATATGCCATTCTTGCCCGATGGCCGTCCAGTTGATATTGTCTTGAACCCGCTGGGTGTGCCTTCTCGTATGAACCTCGGACAGATTTTCGAAGCTGTGCTCGGTGCGGCAGGTTATCGCCTCGGTGTGAAGTTTGCTACGCCTATCTTTGATGGTGCACATCTCGATGACCTTTGCGAATGGACCGATAAGGCAGGCTTACCACGCTATTGTTCTATGCAGCTCTATGATGGAGCAACAGGTGAGGCCTTCGACCAGAAGGCAACTGTAGGTATGACCTATATGTTGAAACTCGGTCACATGGTTGAAGATAAGATGCACGCACGTTCTATTGGTCCGTACTCTCTCATTACTCAGCAGCCCCTTGGTGGTAAAGCACAATTTGGTGGTCAGCGTTTTGGTGAGATGGAGGTTTGGGCACTTGAGGCTTTTGGTGCTTCTCATGTGCTGCAAGAAGTGCTCACTATTAAGTCTGATGATGTAACAGGCCGTGCCAAAGCTTATGAAGCTATCGTTAAGGGCGAACAGATGCCTACTCCAGGTATCCCTGAATCTCTCAATGTCCTGCTCCACGAGCTTCGCGGTTTGGGTCTCAGCATCAAGCTCGACTAATCCCGGAAACTCTTTACACAATTATATATATAGAATATCATGGCTTTTAAAAGAGACAATAAGATAAAGAGTAACTTCACGAAGATTACCATTGGTTTGGCTTCTCCAGAAGAGATTCTTGCAAACTCATATGGTGAGGTTCTGAAGCCTGAAACCATCAACTATCGCACTTATAAACCAGAGCGAGATGGCCTCTTCTGTGAGCGCATTTTCGGTCCAACAAAGGACTATGAATGCCATTGCGGTAAGTACAAGCGTATTCGCTATAAAGGTATTGTTTGTGACCGTTGCGGTGTTGAGGTAACAGAGAAGAAGGTGCGTCGTGAGCGTGCTGGTCACATTGCACTTGTAGTGCCCGTGGCTCATATTTGGTATTTCCGTTCACTCCCCAACAAGATGGGCTACCTTCTTGGGTTGCCTACTAAGAAACTCGACTCTGTCATCTACTACGAACGCTATATCGTTATTCAGCCAGGAGTTTTGGCAGACGATGTTGAGTATATGCAGTTGCTTGAGGAAACGGAATATCTCGAACTCCTTCGCAAACTCCCGAAAGAAAATCAGTATTTGGAAGATACTGACCCCAATAAGTTTATTGCTAAGATGGGTGCAGAGGCTGTTTATGACCTCTTGAGCCGTCTTGATCTTGACCAGATGAGTTACGAACTTCGCGACCGTGCGAATAGCGACTCTTCACAGCAACGTAAAAATGAGGCCTTGAAGCGACTTCAGGTTGTTGAATCTTTCCGTGCAAGTAAAGATACGAATCGTCCCGAATGGATGATTATGAAGATTTTGCCTGTCACGCCGCCTGATCTTCGCCCACTCGTGCCTCTTGATGGCGGTCGTTTTGCAACGTCGGACTTGAATGACCTCTATCGTCGTGTCTTGATTCGTAACAATCGTTTGAAGCGGCTCATCGAAATCAAAGCTCCCGAAGTAATCCTTCGTAATGAGAAGCGTATGCTTCAGGAAGCTGTTGATAGTCTTTTTGACAACTCTCGCAAGAGTAGTGCCGTCAAGAGCGATAGTAACCGTCCTCTGAAATCTCTCTCAGATGCTCTCAAAGGAAAACAAGGTCGTTTCCGTCAGAACCTTCTCGGTAAGCGTGTAGACTACTCTGCGCGTTCTGTAATCGTTGTTGGTCCTGAGTTGAAAATGGGCGAATGCGGTCTGCCAAAATTGATGGCAGCAGAACTCTATAAACCGTTTATCATTCGTAAGCTCATCGAGCGCGGTATTGTTAAAACGGTGAAGAGCGCAAAGAAGATTGTAGACCGTCGCGATCCTGTGATTTGGGACATCCTCGAATACGTGATGAAAGGTCATCCAGTGCTCCTCAACCGTGCACCGACTCTTCACCGTCTGGGTATTCAGGCTTTCCAACCTAAACTTATCGAGGGTAAAGCTATTCAACTCCACCCGTTAGCATGTACGGCTTTTAATGCCGACTTCGACGGCGACCAGATGGCGGTTCACCTTCCCCTGAGCAACGAAGCTATTATGGAGGCAGAAGTATTGATGCTTCAGAGCCACAATATCTTGAATCCTGCCAATGGTGCTCCTATTACAGTACCTTCACAGGATATGATTCTCGGTTTGTATTATATCACAAAACTGCGTAAAGGAGCCAAAGGCGAAGGCCTTACTTTCTATGGTGCAGAAGAGGCTATCATTGCTTACAATGAAGGCAAGGTGGACGTTCACGCTCCAGTGAAGGTTATCGTTGACGATGTTGACGAGAAAGGCTTCCCTCTCCGCCACATGGTTGAAACTTCTGTAGGTCGCGTCATTGTCAACGAGATCATACCTCAAGAGGTTGGTTTCTTCAATGGTATCATTTCTAAGAAGTCTCTACGTGATATCATCGCACGCGTAATTAAGACTGTAAACATGGCTCGTGCTTGCGAATTCCTGGATGGTATCAAGAATCTGGGTTATCGTAAGTCGTACGAAGGTGGTCTTTCATTCAACCTTGATGATATCATCATTCCTGTTGAGAAGAAAGAGATTGTGCAGCGTGGTAACGACGAGATCGATCAGATTACCTCCAACTATAATATGGGTTTCATTACCGACAAGGAGCGTTACAATCAGGTAATTGATACGTGGACACACGTTAATACCGACTTGAAGAAGACATTGATGAAACAGATGACAGAAGCCGACCAAGGTTTCAATGCCGTGTTCATGATGTTGGATTCTGGTGCCCGTGGTTCTGCTGATCAGATTGCTCAGTTGGCAGGTATGCGTGGTTTGATGGCTAAGCCCCAAAAAGCTGGTGCAGAAGGAGCGCAAATTATTGAGAATCCAATTCTTTCTAACTTCAAGGAAGGTATGAGCGTGTTGGAGTACTTTATCTCTACCCACGGTGCTCGTAAGGGTTTGGCCGATACCGCTTTGAAGACTGCCGATGCTGGTTATCTGACACGCCGTTTGGTGGATGTTAGCCATGATGTGATTATCAATGAAACAGACTGTGGCACACTCCGTGGCCTCGTATGTACAGCCCTTAAAGATGGTGATGAAATTATCTCTTCTTTGGGTGAGCGTATTCTTGGACGTGTAAGTGTTCACGATATTATTCACCCAACAACTGGTAAGCTTATCGTTGCTGCAGGTGAAGAAATCACCGAAGCCATTGCAGATGAAATCGAAGCAAGTCCAATCGAGAGTGTTGAGATTCGTTCGGTTCTCACTTGTGAGAGCAAGCACGGCGTTTGTCAGAAGTGTTATGGTCGCAACTTGGCTACTCATCGCTTAGTGCAGATGGGAGAACCTGTAGGTGTCATTGCAGCACAGTCTATCGGTGAACCGGGTACACAGCTGACTCTTCGTACGTTCCACGCTGGTGGTATTGCTTCTAACGATGCTGCTAAAGCAACCATTGTTTCTAAGCAAGATTGCCGAGTAGAATTTGATGAACTTCGTACGGTAGAAATTACCAACGAAGACGGAAGTGCCGGAAAGGTTGTTGTGGGACGTTTGGCTGAAGTCCGCTTTGTGGACGAGCATACAGGTATCGTTCTTTCAGCTCAGAATGTACCTTATGGTTCTCAACTCTTTGTTAAGGATAAAGATCACGTTGAAAAGGGCACAGTGATTGCCAAGTGGGACCCCTTCAATGCTGTGATTGTAACAGAATTCTCAGGTAAGATTCGCTTCAATGATATTATTGAAGGTATAACCTATCGTGTAGAAGAAGACGAAGCTACAGGTTTGCGCGAACGCATCGTAATAGAGTCCAAAGAAAAGAATAAGATTCCTACTGTTGATATTCTTAACGAGAAGGGTGAAATTCTCCATAGCTACAACTTCCCCATCAATGGTCACATTGTTGTTGAAGACGGAGAAGATCTCAAGGCAGGTGCAGTTCTTGTGAAGATTCCACGTGTTGTTGGTAAGGCTGGTGATATTACCGGTGGTCTTCCTCGTGTGACAGAGCTTTTCGAAGCCCGCAATCCGAGCAACCCTGCAGTGGTTAGTGAAATTGATGGTGAGGTAACGATGGGATCACTGAAGCGTGGTAATCGCGAAGTCATTGTAACCTCTAAGCTCGGCGAAATCAAGAAGTACCTCGTACCTCTGTCAAAGCAGATTCTGGTGCAGGAAAACGACTATGTTCGTGCAGGTGAAGCCCTCTCCGATGGTTCTATCACTCCGTCAGACATCCTCTCAATTATGGGTCCGACAGCCGTACAGGAATATATCGTGAATCAAGTACAGGACGTTTACCGTCTTCAGGGTGTGAAGATCAATGATAAACACTTTGAGGTTATCGTTCGTCAGATGATGCGTAAGGTACAGATCAATGATCCAGGTGATACTCGCTTCCTCGAACTTCAGATGGTCGACAAGCTCGACTTTGCAGATGAGAATGATCGCATCTGGGGTAAGAAGGTCGTTGTTGATGCTGGCGACAGTGAAACAATGAAGAAGGGTATGATTGTAACAGCTCGTAAGCTCCGCGATGAAAACTCTCAGTTGAAACGCCGCGACCTCAAGCTCGTTAAGACTCGTGATGCTGTTGCAGCAACGTCCACTCAGGTGCTTCAAGGTATCACACGCGCAGCATTGCAAACTAAGAGCTTCATGTCGGCTGCTTCCTTCCAGGAAACAACCAAGGTGCTCAACGAAGCTGCCATCAGTGGTAAGACCGACCAGCTCGAAGGTATGAAAGAAAACGTTATCTGTGGTCACCTCATCCCAGCAGGTACAGGTATGCGTGAGTTCAGTCACCTCATTGTTGGCGATATGGATGATTATCGACGTATGCAAAAAGAAGAAGCAGAAGCGTAAATCCACTTCTTCGTTAAATATCTTATAAGGAGTGCCGCTCTCAAAACGAGGGCGGCACTCCTTATTCTATCGACCTTTTTTAGGTCAAATCCTTTCAGAGGGAATCCTCCCTAAAAATGTGCCATCTCTTGCAGACAGTTCAATATCCTTATTGGGTCAGCTGATACAATAAGCGCGTCAGCTGATAACCTTATTGTTTTCTCAAACACAATAAAGATATTTTTTGCTATACTTATCATTGTTATCTAAGTCCTCTTATAAAAATCTCTTTTACGCCTCAAACCTTTTGCCCATCCTGCATAGAGTTTTCAAGTAAATAAAAAGCGGACAACCTAATTAGGTTGTCCGCTTTATTTTATGGACAGCTATTTTTAAGCGTTACCTTGGGGAACACCGAAAGGATTTGCCGTTTTGCTACCAGCCTGTGCCAACTCAGGAAGTTCTATAGGACCAAACTGAGCTTCATATTTCTGCACATTATCTTGCAAAGCTGCCAGCAAACGCTTAGCGTTTTCAGGAGCCAACATAATACGAGCCACTACTGGAGCCTTAGGCATGCCAGGGAGAACACGAACAAAGTCGGCAATGAACTCTGCATGAGAGTGTGACAGAATTGCAAGGTTTGCATAGTTGCCCATTGCAACTTCTGGAGTCAGTTCAATCTGGAGCTGACCATCTTGAGGATTGTTTTGATCTTCCATTTTAGTCAAAGTGTTTATTATTAAAGATTTGTCTGTTTTTGCTACTTGTATACGACAAAAGTAGGCTATAAAACTCAAAAAGCCAAGTAAAAATACTGATTTTTGATGAAGACTCAATAAAAATATGTAGTTTTTTGTTGAAAGGTTTGCACATATCAAAAATTATATTGAATTTTGCAGCGTCTAATTAGACACTTAAAGAACTCGATAGAAATATATATAAAACTTAAGATAACTAATAAGTAGAAATACTAAATCATTAATTTTTTTATTTAACTATGCGTAAATTATTTACATTGATTGCAGCAAGTGCAATGGTACTTGGTGCAAACGCACAGGGCTACGAAGGCAACAAGTTCTTCGACAATTGGTCTTTTGGTGTAGAAGGTGGTGTTACTACTGCTACTACTGCTCTTCATCAGATGGAAGGCTCCCACAAGGCTTGGAAGCAAGGTGCATTCTTCGGTGGCATGCGTGGCATTGCAGGTGCTGAATTGACGAAGCAGATCGTTCCTGCTTTCGGTATTGCAGTTCAGGATCACGCAGCTTTCAACTGGACAGACTCTAAGACTGTTGTTGACTACAACGACTTGGTAGTTTTGGGTAAGTTGAACTTCATGAACTTCTTCGGTGGTTACACGGGTACTCCGCGTACTTTCGAACTTGAAGGTGTATTTGGTGGTGGCTGGCGCTACTATTTCAATAAGAACGCTAACTACATCAACAATTCTACTGTTAATAAGTTTGTGAAAGTTGATGGAACTGGCCGTAATGACTTCATTGCAAAGGCTGGTTTGAACCTGTTGTTCAACCTCGGTGAAAGTAAGGCTTGGACTATCGCTGTTAAGCCCGCTATCGTTTGGGATCTTGACTACTTCTCTTATCGTGGTAACGATCCTTATAATGGCGCTCGCTTCAATTTGCATCACAGCAACATCGAGCTCATGGCTGGTGTTACTTACCACTTCAAGAGTTCTAACGGCGCTCACCACTTCACTGTTGTTACTCCGCGCGACCAAGCTGAAATCGATGGTCTGAACGCACGTATCAACGACCTCCGTGGTCAGCTCGCTGATAAGGATTCTCAGCTCGACGCAGCTAATCGTCAGATCGCTGACCTCCAGAACCAGCTCAACGACTGCCGCAACCAGAAGCCAGTTGTTAAGGTGAAGGAAGAAACTAACCGTCTGATGGAATCTGCTGTTACTTTCCGTCAAGGTAAGAGCGTTATCGACGCTTCTCAGATGCCTAACGTAGAGCGCGTTGCTATCTACCTCAAGAATCATTCTGCAGCTACTGCTACTATCAAGGGTTACGCTTCTCCCGAAGGTCCTCTTGATCTGAACATGCGCCTTGCAGAGGCTCGTGCTAATGCTGTTAAGACAATGCTCGTTAACAAGTACAAGATCGCTGCTAAGCGTCTGACTGCTGAAGGTCAGGGTATCGGTAAGATGTTCTCTGAACCAGAATGGAACCGCGTTGCTATCAGCACTATCGATGAGAAGTAAGAATTAGACTTACATTAGATTTTTATATGAGAGCTGGAAGATTTCTTCCAGCTCTTTTTATATTATGCATTGAAATATTTAGGGAAAAGCATTCATTGCAAGGGGGCTATTTGTTTTATCGATACATTAAAGTGGTATAAATAATATTAAAAGCATTGTGGTAGATTACTGGAATAACTAATTTCGCAGATGAAATTTAATTATCATATATAACAATGGAAAAAATTAAGGCAGCAATAGTTGGCTATGGCAATATTGGCCACTATACATTGCAGGCTCTTGAGGCTGCACCCGATTTCGAACTTGTAGGTATTGTTCGTCGTCATCCCGAAGAAAAACAACCACAAGAACTTGCCTCTTACAAGGTAGTGAAAGATATACAAGAACTCGGTCAGGTAGATGTGGCTATTCTTGCAACTCCCTCACGCAAGGTTGAAGAAACGGCTAAGCCTATTCTGGCTTTGGGAATCAATACTGTTGATAGTTTCGATATTCACACGGAGGTGTTAGCACTTCGTTCAAAACTTTCCGCTGCTGCGTTGGCACATAATGCAGTAAGTATCATCTCTGCTGGTTGGGATCCAGGTACCGATTCTATTGTTCGCACGATGTTGCAGGCCATTGCGCCAAAGGGCGTGACATATACAAACTTCGGCCCAGGTATGAGTATGGGTCACACAGTGGCTGTGAAAGCAATCAAAGGTGTGAAAGCAGCTCTTTCCATGACGATTCCTCTCGGTACCAGCATTCATCGCCGCATGGTTTATATCGAATTGGAAGAAGGCGCTGACTTCAAAGAAGTGGAAGCAGCTATCAAGAATGATCCTTATTTCGTACATGATGAGACTCACGTTCAGCAGGTCCCTTGCGTGGACGATGTGATTGATATGGGACATGGTGTAGATCTTACGCGAAAAGGCGTTAGCGGAACAACTCAGAATCAGCTGTTCGAATTTAAGATGCATATCAATAATCCCGCACTTACCGCTCAAATCCTTGTTTGTTCAGCTCGTGCAACAATGCGTCAGCAACCTGGCTGCTATACTATGCCTGAAGTTCCAGTTATCGATCTTCTGCCTGGAGATCGTGACCAGCTCATCCCACAATTAGTTTAGTGTGTTAAATAAAAATAGAAAAATCGGGGCGAAGTGATCCACTTCGCCCCGATTTTGCATTTATTTTTTATGGCTCGTCAGGCCATGGCACTTGTTGTTTGTTTCGTTTCCACGTTGGGCGTTGTGCCTTGTAGGCGCGCAGAGAATCGGATAGTTCCTGCGCAAGTCGTTGTGTTAAATCGGGTAGGGCAGCAGAAACATCATTTCGTTCGCCAATATCTTCCTTGATATTAAACAAACGCTTTTCACGTGTTTCCCAAAAATAAACAAGATGATAGTCACCTTTCATGATAGCCGAGTAAGCTCCGTAACCCTCTTCGCGTGAGACACCCGTTGTCCAGATGTTAGGGAAATGCCAAATGAAAGTGCGTTCGCGCCGTTTGTTCGGTTGTTTTAGAAGGTCAACAAAACTAACTCCATCCACATTTTGCAATGTTCTGTAGTTTCTCACGCCGGCCATCTCCAGAAGAGATGGGAAGAAATCTTCTATCATAACGCGGTTATCGTTAGACGTTCCAGCTTTTGTAACTTTGGGCCAATAAACAATCATTGGCTCCTTTATTCCGCCTAGATAAGCCGAACCCTTGCCAGCTCGCGCAGGCCAATTCTGATCATAGTCTTCTCTCCCTTGTCTGACGGCCACACCCTGTCCACCATTGTCCGACATGAAGATAATGATGGTGTTTTGTGCAGTCTTAGGATGTTGTTCAAGAAAATCCATCAAGTCGCCCAAACTCTTATCCATTCCTTCCACCAGTGCAGCATGATTTATCTCACTTTTGTTGAGCCGCGCCTTTAACTGTTCGTCATAAACGCCCTGTCCGTCACGATCTTGGTAGTTGCTGGTGAATCGGATGTCAGGTTGGTAAGGTATGTGGATGGCATAGTGTGACATATAGAGAAAAAAAGGCTTCTTTTCAGCAATGGGCTTTTTGAGATGGTCTATTGCTTCGAGCGTTAAAGCTTCTGTGAGAAAAGTTCCTTTTTCGTAGTATTTTTCTAAACCGCCCACGTGAAAATCTCCACGGCCGTAATTATCTGCTGCCAAGTAGCTGCCAGGACCACCATTTGCAGCTCCAGCAATGTTTACATCGAATCCCATCTCTGTAGGGTTTTCTCCAGGTGTCTGCTGCGCACCAAAGTGAGCTTTGCCACAAAGGATGGTATAATATCCATGATCGTGTAGAAGTTGAGGAAGCGAAGTGATAAAAGTAGCTCGTCCGAAATTAGCATAGTTCTGCGCCTTCTCTGGTTGAATGCCATTACAGTTCCATTCGGGCAAATCAATAGAGTCGCTGGGAGAATCCGTTGTTCGGTTGAAATGAATCGTCCAATTTGTCACGCGATGGCGTGCTGCATTCATTCCCGAGAGGAGCGAACAGCGTGACGGAGAAGATATTGCACACGCATAGGCTTGGGTGAATTTCACGCCCATATTGGCAAGTCGCTCCATGTTTGGTGTATGGTAGCGATTGTTGAGCGGAGTGGGATGTTCCCAGAAAGGAACAGATGTTTCTTGCCATCCCATGTCGTCTACTAGAAAAAGAACGATATTGGGACGTTGTCGGGCCTGCATAGGAAGGCTTAGTGCAAAACCTGCTAAAGCCATTCCAAAAAACGGATAAAAGTTCTTCATATATGTGTTTATGAAATGCGTTAGATGTTATGATTGCAAATATACATCTTTGTGAGGTAAAACTTATTCTGTGCCTCCATACAAAACGCAAAAAAAAATCACGAGTGAAACCTTTCGTGCGAGTTTTTATATTTATGCTCTGCGATACATCTTTAGAGGAATGGAGAAGAAAAAACTCGTTCTGATGTTTTCTATGCTGATGTGTAAATGAAGAAAAATCATAGTGAGTCTTGACGAAAAAATAGAACACAAAGCTCCGAGGAAGTGTCCTCTGAATGGATGAAAGAGAAAAAGATACTAAATATAAGTTGTTGAAATCTTGTTCGTTCAGATTGTTTTTCATAATTTTGCAGCCGCTAAGGCATGTTGTATGCCTACATCTCAAGTAAGAAAAATAAAACAAATATATAAACAATTAAAAATCAACAAAATGCCTACTATTCAACAATTAGTAAGAAAGGGTAGAACAGCAGAAACGGCTAACTCCAAGTCGCCTGCTCTTGATTCTTGCCCACAGCGTAGAGGCGTGTGCGTTCGTGTTTATACCACAACGCCGAAGAAGCCTAATTCAGCAATGCGTAAGGTGGCTCGTGTTCGTTTGACGAACTCTAAGGAAGTCAACTCTTACATCCCCGGAGAGGGACACAACTTGCAGGAACACAGCATCGTTCTGGTTCGTGGCGGTCGTGTGAAAGACCTTCCTGGTGTTCGTTATCACATCGTTCGTGGTACGTTGGATACTGCTGGTGTTGCTAACCGTACGCAGCGTCGTTCTAAATACGGTGCTAAGCGTCCTAAAGCAGCTAAGAAGTAATTAGAAATAAAAATTTTGGTTTGCAGAAAGGTTGAGTAAACATCGCAACGGCGAGTTGAAGAACAAAGATGCAGCCCATTAAAACCAATAAGAAAAATGAGAAAAGCTAAACCAAAAAAACGTTTGATCCTTCCGGATCCCGTTTTCGGAGACCAGAAGGTTTCCAAGTTTGTGAATCACCTGATGTACGATGGTAAGAAGAATATCTCTTATGAGATTTTCTACAATGCTTTGAACCTCGTAGGTGAGAAGATGAAGGACAATGAAAAGTCTCCGCTGGAGATTTGGAAAGCTGCCCTCGATAAAATCACTCCGCAGGTAGAGGTGAAGAGCCGCCGTATTGGTGGTGCTACTTTCCAAGTGCCTACAGAGATTCGTCCCGACCGCAAAGAGAGCATCTCTATGAAGAATATGATTGCTTTCGCTCGTAAGCGCGGAGGTAAGACTATGGCTGATAAGCTCGCTGCCGAAATCATGGATGCATTCAATGAGCAGGGTGGCGCATTCAAGCGTAAGGAAGATATGCACCGCATGGCTGAGGCTAACCGTGCATTCGCTCACTTCAGATTCTAAACAGCAAGTAGCATAAAATAAACAATGGCAAAACAAGATCTTCATTTGACGCGTAATATCGGTATCATGGCCCACATTGATGCTGGTAAAACGACTACATCCGAACGTATCCTTTTCTACACTGGTAAAACTCACAAGATTGGTGAGGTTCACGACGGTGCAGCAACAATGGACTGGATGGCCCAAGAGCAGGAGCGCGGTATCACTATTACTTCCGCTGCTACAACATGTTCTTGGAACTGGAATAATAATTCTTATAAGATCAACTTGATTGACACTCCGGGACACGTTGACTTCACAGCTGAGGTTGAGCGTTCTCTTCGTGTTCTTGATGGTGCTGTAGCTACTTACTCTGCTGCCGATGGCGTTCAGCCGCAGTCTGAGACTGTTTGGCGTCAGGCTGATAAATACAACGTCCCCCGTATTGGTTATGTGAACAAGATGGACCGTTCTGGTGCAGATTTCTTTGAGACTGTACGCCAGATGAAGGACCTCCTCGGCGCAAACCCTGTCCCTGTTCAGATTCCTATCGGTGCAGAAGAAAACTTCAGGGGTGTTGTAGATCTCATCAAGATGAAGGCTATCCTTTGGCACGATGAGACAATGGGCGCAGACTACGATATAGAAGACGTTCCCGCAGAACTTGTTGACGAAGCTCAAGAGTGGCGCGACAAGATGCTCGAGGAAGCTTCTAACTTCGACGAGGACCTCATGACGAAGTATTTCGACGATCCTTCTACTATCACTGAAGAAGAAATCATCGCAGCTCTTCGCAAGGGTACCGTATCTATGGAGATTACTCCTATGCTTCTCGGTTCTTCTTACAAGAATAAGGGTGTTCAGCCTTTGCTCGACTACGTTTGTGCTTTCCTTCCCAGCCCTATGGATGCAGTCAACATTGTTGGTACGAATCCTGACACAGGCGAAGAAGAAGATCGTAAACCAAGCGAAGACGAACCTACTTCAGCTCTCGCATTTAAGATTGCTACTGACCCATATATGGGCCGCCTCGTATTCTTCCGCGTTTATTCCGGTAAGATTGCAGCAGGTTCTTATATCTACAACAGCCGTTCTGGCAAGAAAGAGCGTATCAGCCGCCTCTTCCAGATGAACTCCAACAAGGAAATTCCAATGGAGAGCATCGACGCAGGTGATATCGGTGCAGGTGTTGGTTTCAAGGATATCCACACTGGTGATACTCTTTGCGACGAAGCACACCCCATCGTTCTCGAATCTATGGACTTCCCCGATCCCGTTATCGGTATCGCTGTTGAGCCTAAGACTCAAAAGGATATGGACAAACTCTCTCTCGGTTTGCAAAAGCTGGCAGAAGAAGATCCAACCTTTACCGTTCGTACTGACGAGCAGAGTGGTCAGACCATTATCTCTGGTATGGGTGAGCTTCACCTCGATATTATTATCGACCGTCTGAAGCGTGAGTTCAAGGTAGAATGTAACCAAGGTAAACCTCAGGTTAACTATAAGGAAGCTATCACGAAGACTGTTAACCTCCGCGAAGTTTATAAGAAGCAGAGTGGTGGTCGCGGTAAGTTTGCAGACATTATCGTTAACGTTGGTCCAGTGGATGAAGACTTCAAGGAAGGCGGACTCCAGTTTGTCAACAAGGTTACTGGTGGTAACATTCCTAAGGAGTTCATTCCTAGCGTACAGAAGGGTTTTGAAAGTGCAATGAAGGCCGGTGTGCTCGGTGGCTTCCCTCTTGATAGCCTCAAAGTAGAGTTGCTTGATGGTTCGTTCCACCCCGTTGACTCTGACCAGTTGTCATTCGAAGTTGCAGCCCTCCAGGCTTACAAGAACTCTTGCGCGCAAGCAGGTCCTGTTCTGATGGAACCAATTATGGCTCTTGAAGTTGTAACTCCAGAAGAGAACATGGGTGATGTTATCGGCGACTTGAACAAGCGTCGTGGTCAGGTTGAAGGTATGGAGAGCAGCCGTAGCGGTGCTCGTATCGTAAAGGCTAAGGTGCCTCTCGCAGAAATGTTCGGTTATGTAACAGCTCTGCGTACTATCACCTCTGGTCGTGCAACGTCTTCTATGACATACCACCACCACGCTCCTCTTTCTTCTTCTATCGCACGTGCGGTACTTGAAGAAATCAATGGCCGCGTAGACCTCATCAAGTAAAAACTTTTTTCACTACTGTCCAGACGGCAGGCTAACGAATGACTCTTAGCCTGTACGTCTCCGACAGATTATTCAAAACAAATAAAGACAATGAGTCAGAAAATTCGTATTAAGCTGAAAAGCTACGACCACACTCTCGTTGAGAAATCAGCAGAGAAGATCGTTAAGAACGTGAAGGCAACCGGCGCTATCGTTAGTGGCCCGATTCCTCTCCCCACGCGCAAGCGCATCATCACTGTAAACCGTAGTACGTTCGTAAACAAGAAATCTCGTGAGCAGTTCCAGGTTTCCACTTACAAGCGTCTCATTGATATTTACAGCGCAACTCCTAAGACGGTAGATGCTTTGATGAAGCTCGAACTTCCGTGCGGTGTTGAAGTTGAAATCAAGGTGTAGTCGTTAGGCTCACTGTTTAAAACAGTATAGCTCCTTTTTCTTGTTTTGTAGGAAAAGGAGCTTTTATATACTCTTTTAGGAAGGATAGCGGTAATAATAGAGAGTAATAAATCTACCCTTATAGCTTTGCGCTTGTTTTTTTTGAGAGCGGGCAGCCTTTGGCAGGATCTGGATCTAAAAACGTAGGATTTAACGTAAGTGTGATTCCTCCTGATGAGGATGATGACGATACAGATTTGGTTGGAGAAACTCGCAAACATTCAAGCGAGCGTAATCTTTGGTCTGACTAAGAATATCGTTGACGAAGAATTTATATTTGCAAAAAAATCCCCTTTCTATTTCTGGAATAGGGGATTTTTGTTTTGTATAATTCAAACTGTTGTCCTATGCTAAGCTAATGGTTAAATAGAGTGTAGTGGGAGAGGCTATGCGTGGTGTCTTGCTATGGTTTCCTATGTAGGAGGAACCTTGCTGTAGCTGTTCTCAATCATTCTTTGGCAGCGAGAGAGGGTGGAGTGTATAAAAAATATCCTTATTGGATTTGCTGATACAATAAGGCTGTGAGCTGAAAGGCTTATTGTGTCGGCTGGCGCGCTTATAGTAGCAGCCGACGCAGTAGGAGAAGCAGGATGTAGAAAAATGTCTACTCTTCTTCTGGAGTTATTTTTTTGTTGTCACGCCATCACGTTGATACCGTTGATGTTTAAGGCTTTGAAAACGTTTGTGTTAAGAGTGTGACAACGGTGTGACGATAAAATGAAGAGGAAAGACTGTTGCAGCGCATTGTAAATGCTTGCTTTTCAAGTTGCTTTGCTCATGTGTGACAACGTGAAAACAAAAAAGTCCTTTTTCTTTTGTAGCAGAAGAAGGATTCAATCTGTCACCCTTTTGGGTGAAGATTTACCGTTGAGTATGGTTGAAGTGGTCCTCATGTCCTTCTTGTGTATAGCTCGATTCTCTTATTAGAGAAGTGCGTTTTTGTATTGGTTTTTGCAATGCAGAGATTCGGATGTACCTCCTAAATAGCTGAAATAAAAATAATTGGAGAAATTCTTTGTGGAATAAAATAAGTTTTGTAATTTTGCACCCGCGAAAAGTAGGAAACGTTAGATACCTGCTTTATTATAAGGGCGTTAAGCCTAATAGTTGTGAGAGCAACATGCGCCCCACTTCTCAGTCGCGATGGGATTTGGGCTACGCACAAAATAGATTTTAATATTTTTATTTACATAAATTAATCAAGCTGAAATGCCAGGATTATTAGGAAAGAAAATCGGAATGACATCCGTTTTCAGTGCCGACGGCAAGAACGTGCCGTGCACTGTTATCGAAGTAGGTCCTTGCGTGGTAACTCAGGTGAAGAACGTTGAGAAAGATGGATATGCTGCCGTTCAGGTAGGTTTCCAGGAGGCAAAAGAGAAGAATACTTCTGCTCCCCTTCTCGGTCACTTCAAGAAAGCTGGTACCACTCCCAAGCGCCACTTGGCTGAGTTCACAGGTTTTGACAAGGAACTGAATTTGGGCGATACCCTCAGTGTTTCTGATGTTTTCGCAGACGAAGATTTCGTTGATGTAGCAGGAACTTCTAAGGGTCATGGTTTCCAGGGCGTTGTTAAACGCCACGGTTTCGGCGGTGTTGGTCAGATGACTCACGGTCAGGATGACCGTCAGCGTAAACCGGGTTCTATCGGTGCCTGCTCTTACCCTGCAAAAGTTTTCAAGGGTATGCGCATGGGTGGCCAGATGGGCGGAAAGCGCGTCACCACTCAAAACTTGAAAGTTTTAAAAGTTATCCCTGAGCACAACTTACTCTTGATCAAGGGTTCAGTTGCAGGATGTAAAGGTTCAATCGTAATTGTTGAAAAGTAATGGAAGTTAGCGTATTTAATATCAAAGGTGAAGATACCGGCAGAAAAGTTACTCTGAACGATTCTGTTTTCGGCATAGAGCCGAATGACCACGCCATCTACCTCGACGTGAAACACTACATGGCAGCTCAGCGCCAGGGTACGGCAAAGTCTAAAGAAAGAAGCGAGCTGAGCGGTTCTACTAAGAAGCTCGGCCGTCAGAAAGGCGGTGGCGGTGCACGCCGTGGTGATATCAATTCACCGGTGCTCGTTGGTGGTGCTCGCGTGTTCGGTCCGAAGCCCCGCAACTATAGCTTCAAGCTCAACAAGAAGGTGAAAGCTCTTGCTCGCCGTAGCGCTCTTAGCTACAAGGCACAGGAGAACGCTATTGTTGTTGTTGAAGACTTCAATCTGGAAGCTCCCAAGACGAAGAGCTGTGTTGAGTTTACAAAGAATCTCAACGTTGTCGATAAGAAGGTGCTCGTAGTTTTGCCAGAATCAAACAAAAATGTATATTTGTCAGCTCGCAACTTGCAGAATGTTCGCGTTGCCAACGCAGCAGAACTTAACACATATCGTGTTTTGGATGCTAGCGTAATGGTTGTAACAGAGAACGCTCTGAAAGGTATTGAAGCTGTCTTAACCAAGTAAGCTACGAAGTAAGATATGGCATTCATTATCAAACCTATCGTCACTGAGAAGATGACGGCTCTGACAGAGAAGGAAAATAAGTTCGGCTTCATCGTAAAGCCCGAAGCAAATAAAGTCCAGATTAAGTCAGAGATTGAAGCTCGCTACAATGTTCACGTCACAGCAGTTAACACTATGGTTTATGCTGGTAAGAACAAGTCACGTTATACTCGTGCTGGTCTCGTACGTGGTCGTAGCAACGCCTTTAAGAAGGCAATCGTAACCCTGAAAGAGGGCGAAACTATCGATTTTTATAGCAATATCTAAATAACTGATGGCAGTACGTAAATTTAAGCCCACTACACCGGGCCAGAGACACAAAGTTATTGGTACGTTCGAAGAAATTACTGCATCCGTACCAGAAAAATCTCTCGTTTACGGTAAGCGTGTAAGCGGTGGTCGCAACAACGTCGGTAAGGAAACCATGCGTTACCTCGGCGGTGGCCACAAGAGAAAATATCGCTTCATCGACTTCCGACGTGAGAAAGATGGTGTACCCGCAGTCGTTAAAACAATCGAATACGATCCGAACCGTTCAGCTCGTATCGCTCTTTTGTTCTACGCAGACGGTGAAAAGCGTTACATTATCGCTCCTAATGGATTGAAAGTAGGCGACCAGCTCATGTCTGGTGCTGAAGCAGCTCCCGAAGTTGGTAATGCTCTTCCTTTGAAGAACATCCCCGTAGGTACCGTTGTTCACAACATTGAGCTCCGTCCGGGTCAGGGCGCATTGCTCGTTCGTAGTGCAGGTAACTTCGCACAGCTGACATCACGCGAAGGTGACTATTGTGTTATCAAGTTACCTAGCGGTGAAACTCGTAGAATCTTAGGTGCTTGCAAGGCTACGATTGGTAGCGTCGGCAATTCTGATCATGCTCTTGAATCCTCCGGTAAGGCAGGTCGTTCACGCTGGTTGGGTCGTCGTCCTCACAACCGTGGTGTTGTTATGAACCCTGTTGATCACCCAATGGGTGGTGGTGAAGGCCGCCAGAGTGGTGGACACCCACGTTCACGTACCGGTTTGTATGCTAAGGGCTTGAAGACAAGAGCTCCGAAGAAGCAGTCGAACAAGTACATTATCGAAAGACGTAAAAAGTAACCTAAAGATTAAAGTATGAGTCGTTCACTTAAAAAAGGTCCGTACATCGCAGTTTCTCTCGAGAAGAAGATTCTCGCCATGAACGAAAGTGGCAAGAAGAGCGTTGTTAAAACATGGGCTCGCGCATCAGTGATTTCTCCCGACTTCGTCGGTCACACTGTAGCAGTTCATAACGGCAATAAATTCATTCCCGTCTATGTTACCGAGAACATGGTAGGCCACAAGTTCGGTGAATTTGCACCGACACGTAAGTTTGGTGGTCACGCTGGTAACAAACGATAGGCTTTCAATCCAGTAATAAAAAGTAAAAAGATAAATGGGAGCAAGAAAAAAATTAGCGGCTAACGCTAGAAAAGAAGCCCTGAAGACCCAATATTTCGCTTCACTGCGAAATGTTCCCTCCTCTCCCCGCAAAATGCGCTACGTCGTTGACATGGTTCGCGGCATGGAAGTAAACCGCGCATTGGCAACTCTCCGCTTCTCTAAGAAAGCAGCAAGCTTGGATGTTGAAAAACTTCTTCGCAGTGCAATCGCTAACTGGGAGCAGAAGAACGACCGCAAGGCAGAGGATGGCGAATTGTTTATCACCAAGGTTTTTGTTGACGAAGGCGTAACGCTGAAGCGTATGCGTCCAGCACCTCAAGGTCGCGGTTACAGAATTCGCAAACGTTCAAACCACGTGACTCTTCACGTAGGAACTAAAACTAATGATTAATCGAAAAGAAGTATGGGACAAAAAGTAAATCCGATAAGTAACCGACTTGGAATTATTCGTGGTTGGGATTCTAACTGGTTCGGCGGTTCTAACTTCGGCGATCGTATTCTCGAAGATAGCAAACTCCGTAAGTATCTCGATGCACGTCTTGCTAAAGCCAGCGTTTCACGCATCGTGATCGAGCGTACCCCAAAACTCATTACGATTACTGTATGCACCGCTCGTCCGGGCATCATCATTGGTAAGGGTGGTCAGGAAGTTGACAAGCTCAAGGAAGAACTTAAGAAAATCACAGATAAGGACGTACAGATTAACATCTTCGAAGTGCGCAAGCCGGATCTCGATGCAAACATCGTTGGCCAAAGCATCGCTCGCCAGATTGAAGGTAAAGTAGCATATCGTCGCGCCATCAAAATGGCTGTTGCTAATGCTATGCGCATGGGTGCCGAAGGTATTAAGGTACAAGTTTCTGGCCGTCTGAATGGCGCAGAAATGGCACGTAAGGAAATGTTTAAGGAAGGTCGCACTCCGCTGCACACCCTCCGCGCAGACATCGACTACTGCCAGACAGCAGCTCTTACGAAGGTAGGTCTGATTGGTATCAAGGTTTGGATTTGCCGTGGCATCGTTTATGGCAAACGTGACCTCCAGCCAAACTTTACTCCTGAGAAGGAGACCGGCCGTCGCGAAGGTGGCGATCGCCGCGATCGTCGTCGTTTCCGTGGCAACAGAAACAACAACCGTTAATTTCTTTAGAGTATTATGTTACAACCGAAAAGAACAAAATACAGAAGACCGCAAAAAGGCCGTTGCAAAGGTAATGCACAGCGTGGTAACCAGCTGGCATTTGGTAGTTTCGGCATCAAGAGCCTCGATACGCACTGGCTCACCGGTCGCCAAATCGAAGCTGCTCGTATCGCAATGACGCGTTATATGCAGCGTGAAGGTCAGAGCTGGATTCGCATCTTCCCTGACAAACCTATCACTAAGAAGCCTGCTGACGTACGTATGGGTAAGGGTAAAGGTGATCCCGTTGGATACGTTTTCCCTATCACTCCAGGTCGCATTATCTTCGAAATCGAAGGCGTTCCCTTCGAAGTAGCTAAAGAAGCTCTTCGCCTTGCAGCACAGAAGCTTCCCGTTACTACCAAATTTGTTGTAAGACACGATTACGATAAAAACGCTTGATTATGAAAATAGCAGAAATCCGTAAAATTGCAGCCAATGAGCTCCAGGAGCGCCTTGACGCAGAGGTTGAAAAATACAACCAGATGCTGCTCAATCACAGCGTTTCTCCTCTGGAAAATCCCGCGCAGATTAAAGAGGCTCGTCGTACGATTGCCAAGATCAAAACGGTGTTGCGCGAAAACGAACTCAACAATAAATAATAGTCCAGAATGGAAGCTAGAAATTTAAGAAAGACAAGACAGGGTGTTGTTGTCAGCAACAAGATGGACAAGACAATTGTTGTTGCAGCAAAGTTTAAGGAGAAACACCCGATTTATGGTAAGTTTATCTCTAAAACGAAAAAGTTCTATGCTCATAACGAGGAGAACGATTGCAATGAAGGCGATACTGTCCTGATCATGGAAACCCGCCCTCTTAGCAAATCAAAGCGTTGGAGAGTTGTTAAAATCGTAGAAAGAGCTAAGTAATTATGATCCAAGTTGAAAGTAAATTGAACGTAGCTGACAATAGCGGTGCTCGTGAAGCAGTCTGCATCCGTGTGCTGGGTGGTACTCGCCGTCGCTACGCTTCTGTAGGTGATGTTATTGTTGTGGCTGTTCACAACATCATCCCTTCAAGTGACCTGAAAAAAGGTGCTGTTTCCAAGGCTTTGATTGTACGCACTAAGAAGGAAATTCGTCGTCCCGATGGTTCATACATCCGTTTCGATGACAACGCTTGCGTTCTTCTGAATAATGCTGGCGAAATCCGCGGTAGTCGTATCTTCGGTCCTGTTGCCCGTGAACTCCGTGCAACGAACATGAAAGTCGTTTCTTTGGCACCTGAAGTTCTTTAATTCAAAGTAAACAGAAACAGTAATGACTAAGTTACATATTAAAAAAGGCGATACCGTATACGTAAACGCAGGTAAAGCAAAGGGTAAGACGGGCAAGGTTGTCCGCGTACTCGTTGACAAGCAACGCGCTATCGTAGAAGGTCTCAATATGGTTTCTAAAAGCCAGAAGCCGAGTGCCAAAAATCCGCAGGGTGGCATCGTTACGATGGAGGCCCCAATTCATATTTCGAACCTTAACGTGGTTGATCCTAAAGATGGAAAAACTCCTACACGTATCGGCCGCCGCCTGAATGAGGCTGGTAAGTTGGTTCGCTTCGCTAAAAAATCAGGAGAGGAGATCAAGTAATGAGCAATACAGCAAGTCTTAAAAAAGAATATGCAGAGCGCATTGCACCGGCTCTGATGAATAAGTTTAACTACAAGTCAACGATGCAGATTCCCCGTCTGACTAAAATCGTCATCAACGAGGGACTTGGTTTGGCAACAGCCGACAAAAAAGTCATTGACGTAGCTTTGAACGAATTGTCAACAATCACTGGTCAGAAGGCTGTTGCAACAGTTTCTAAGAAGGACGTTGCAAACTTCAAGCTTCGTAAGAAGATGCCTATCGGTGTTATGGTTACTCTCCGTGGTGAGCGTATGTACGAATTCCTTGAGCGTCTGGTTCGCGTGGCTCTGCCCCGTATCCGTGACTTTAAGGGTATCGCAAGTAAGCTCGATGGCCGTGGTAACTATACACTCGGTATTCAAGAGCAGATTATCTTCCCAGAAATTAACATCGATACAATTGAACGCATGACAGGTATGAACATCACGTTCGTTACCACTGCAGCTACCGATGAAGAAGGTTTCGCTCTGCTCAAAGAATTCGGTCTTCCCTTTAATAACGCTAAAAACAACTAATTAAAATATGGCAAAAGAATCAATGAAAGCACGCGAAGTAAAGCGTGCTAAACTGGTAGCCAAATACGCAAAGAAGCGTGCAGCGTTGAAGGAGATTGTTAACAAATCGCAGGATCCTGTAGAAGCTTACGAGGCAGCTCGTAAGCTGCAGGCTATCCCCCGCAATGCTAATCCTATCCGCTTGCACAACCGTTGCAAGTTGACGGGGCGCCCCAAAGGCTATATCCGTCTCTTCGGCTTGTCTCGTATCCAATTCCGCGAGATGGCTTCTAGCGGTCTTATCCCTGGCGTAAAGAAAGCAAGCTGGTAAATTCCTTTTTATTATTATTTAATATTGTCGGGATAGTCCCGATTAATTAAACAACCAAACAAATGACAGATCCAATAGCAGATTTTCTGACGCGGTTGCGCAACGCCATCCAGGCTAAGCATCGTGTGGTTGAAGTGCCCGCATCAAACCTGAAGAAGGACATCACGAAGATTCTCTTCGAGAAAGGTTACATCCTCAACTACAAGTTTGTAGAAGATGGTCCTCAGGGAACAATCAAAATCGCTCTCAAGTATGAGCCTGAAACAAAGGCAAGTGCTATTCAGAGCTTGCAGCGAGTTTCTCGTCCTGGTATGCGTAAGTATACAGGCTACCGCGAAATGCCGAGAGTTATCAACGGATTGGGTATTGCAATCGTATCCACTTCCAAAGGTGTAATGACAAACAAGGAAGCATCCGCTGAGAAGATTGGTGGCGAAGTTCTTTGCTATGTATATTAATTAGGAGGTTAACATGTCTAGAATAGGTAAATTGCCGATTAACATTCCTGCTGGCGTTACAGTTGACGTCAAGGATAATGTAGTGACCGTTAAGGGTCCGAAGGGTGAGCTGTCTCAGACGGTTAATCCCGCTATCTCAGTTTCCCTTGAAGAAGGTCAGATTACTTTCGCTATCAACGAGAACAGCGATGTAGACCAAAAGCAGAAGCAGGCTTTCCATGGCCTCTATCGTGCATTGGTTAATAACATGGTTGTTGGTGTTAGCGAAGGCTATAAGAAAGAGATGGAGCTCGTAGGTGTTGGTTACCGTGTATCTAATCAAGGCAACTTGATTGAATTCTCTCTCGGTTTTACTCACAGCATCTTCCTCCAAGTTCCTGCTGAAATCAAGGTTGAGACTAAGAGCGAAAGAAACAAGAACCCGTATATTAGCCTAGAGTCCTGCGATAAGCAGTTGCTCGGCATGGTTTGCGCCAAAATTCGTTCTTTCCGTATGCCTGAACCTTATAAAGGAAAAGGTATTCTGTATATCGGTGAGCAGATCCGCCGCAAGAGTGGTAAGGCAGCCGGTGCTAAGTAATTTTAATAGAATAAGATTATGACTACAAGAAAAGAACAACGTCGCATTAAAATCAAATATCGGGTACGCAATAAGATCTCTGGTTCTGCGGCTCGTCCCCGTCTGAGCGTGTTCCGCAGCAACAAGCAGATCTATGCACAGATTATCGATGATGAAGCTCAGAAGACGCTTGTTAGCGCTTCTTCTCTCGGTTTTGAAGCCATGCCCAAACAAGAGCAGGCAGAGAAAGTTGGTGAAGCTGTAGCAGCAAAAGCCATCGCAGCAGGTATCACTACGGTTGTTTTTGACCGTAATGGTTATCTCTATCACGGTCGTGTAAAACAGGTGGCAGATGGTGCCCGCAAAGGTGGACTTAAATTCTAAAGATTATGGCAAACAGAGTAAATGTTAATAGCGAAGAATTAAAGGATAGACTGGTTGCTATCAATCGTACAACAAAGGTTACTAAAGGTGGTCGTACGTTCACGTTTGCTGCTATCGTAGTAGTTGGTGATGGTAAAGGCGTTATCGGTCTGGGCCTCGGCAAGGCTGGTGAAGTTTCTGCAGCCATCGCTAAGGGCGTTGAAGCTGCAAAGAAGAACCTCGTTCAGGTTCCTGTACTCAAAGGTACAGTTCCTCACGAGATGACAGCTCACTATGGTGGTGCAGAAGTTATCATCCTTCCGGCATCTGAAGGTACTGGTGTTGTGGCAGGTGGCGCTATGCGTGCCGTACTCGACAGCGTAGGTATCAAAGACGTTCTGGCAAAGTCGAAAGGCTCTTCAAACCCTCACAACCTTGTGAAGGCAACAATCGCTGCCTTGAGCAATATGCGTGATGCACGTACAGTTGCTAAGCAGCGCGGTGTTTCATTGGATAAAGTATTCAGAGGATAATTCGACTATGGCAACAATAAAAGTAAAGCAGATTAAGAGCAGAATTCATGCTCCTAAAGACCAGAAAAGTACACTTGATGCACTGGGCCTGAAGAAATTATATCGCACTGTAGAGGTTGAGGATAACCCCGTAATGCGCGGTATGATTCGCAAGGTAAGCCATCTGGTTGAGATTGTTGAACAGTAAAAACAAACAGAAAGTCATGAAATTACATACTTTAAAACCCGCGAATGGCTCTACGCATCATGATAAACGAGTAGGTCGTGGTCCAGGCTCTGGCATGGGAGGCACTTCTACTCGTGGTCACAAGGGTGCTAAGTCGCGTTCTGGTTACCACAAGAAGATTGGCTTCGAAGGTGGTCAGATGCCGTTGCAGCGTCGCTTGCCGAAGTTCGGCTTCAAGAATATCAACCGCGTTGAATACAAGGCCATTAACCTCAGTGTTCTGCAGGCTCTCGCTGAGCAGAAGAATTTAGAGAAGATTGGTCGCGAAGAACTGATTGCTGCAGGTTTCATCTCCTCTAAGCAGTTAGTAAAGATTCTTGGTAATGGCGACCTCAAGGCTAAGTTGGCTGTAGAGGCTAACGCCTTCTCCAAGACTGCAGAAGCTGCTATTCAGGCAGTTGGTGGAACCGCAACTAAGATCTAATTATGAAAAAAATAATCGAGACTCTAAAGAACATCTGGAGAATTGAGGATTTGCGTACGCGACTCCTCATTACTCTCCTGTTCATTGCCATCTATCGTTTTGGCTCTTTTGTAGTACTGCCAGGCATTGATCCAACTCGTCTTGCAGCTCTGCAGAGTCAAACGGAAAACGGTTTGATGTCCCTGTTGAATATGTTCTCAGGTGGTGCATTCTCTCATGCGTCAGTATTTGGCCTTGGTATTATGCCTTACATCTCTGCATCCATTATTATTCAGATTTTGGCTGTAGCCGTACCGTATTTCCAGAAGATGCAACGTGACGGTGAGAGCGGACAGAGAAAAATCAATCAATACACTCGTTGGTTGACGATAGCAATTCTTTTGTTCCAAGCTCCTACCTATATGATAAACCTTCGTTCACAAGTGGGCCAGAGTGGTGCTTTCATGGTTGGTGATACGTTCTGGTTTATGTTCTCGTCTACGATTATCCTTGCTGCAGGCAGCATGTTCATCCTATGGTTGGGTGAGCGTATAACCGACAAAGGTGTAGGAAACGGTGTTTCTCTCATCATTATGATCGGTATTATTGCACGCTTCCCTGGTGCTATTTTTGAGCAGCTCACATCTTCTATCTCTGGAGCAGAAGGTGGTGGCTTGATAATGTTCCTTTTCGAACTTATCGCTCTGCTCTTCGTTATGGCACTGTCTATCCTGCTTGTAAAGGCTACTCGCAAGGTTCCGGTTCAATATGCAAAGCGTATCGAGGGTAACCGTCAGTTTGGCGGAGCACGTCAGTACATTCCGTTGAAGCTATTTGCAGCCAACGTAATGCCGATTATCTTCGCTCAAGCCATTATGTTTATCCCCGCCACCATGATTATGGCGTTCTCTAAGGATGGTTCAAACCCAGTAGGACATCTTCTCTCTGATCAATTTAGCCTTCCTTACAACATCATCTATGTTATCTTGATTGTTCTCTTCACTTATTTCTACACGGCTATCACGATGAATCCCGTGCAGATGGCTGAAGATATGAAACGTAACAGCGGTTTTATCCCTGGTGTAAAGCCCGGTAAAGCTACGGCAGATTATATCGACACAGTTATGACAAGGATTACCTTCCCTGGTTCTCTTTTCATTGCGTTGATTGCAGTTCTTCCTGCATTTGCTGTACTCTTCGGTGTTAAGCAAGGTTTCGCTCAGTTCTTTGGTGGTACCTCATTGTTGATTCTTGTCGGTGTTGTTATCGATACTCTTCAGCAGATTGAGAGCTACATGCTTGTCCGCCATTACGACGGCTTGCTCAACGCTGGGCACACACGCAATCGTTCAAGCGTAGCAGCATATTAAGAAAATTTCCATTTAAACCGATTCGGATGATATATCTGAAAACGGAAGATGAGATAGAGGCGCTGCGAAAAGCAAATCAGCTTGTAGCAGCAACTCTTGCGGAAATCGCAAAAATTGTTCAGCCGGGTGTAACCACCCGAGAGATGGACACCTTGGCTGAACATTTCATTCGCGACAATGGCGCGGTCCCAAGTTTTAAGGGATGTCCTAATCCTTTTGGCCCCGCCTTTCCTGCATCCATTTGTACCTCAGTTAACGACACAATCGTTCATGGTATTCCAGACGATAAACCATTGAAGAATGGTGATATAGTCTCGGTGGATTGCGGAGTTCTCCTCGAAGGCTTCTGTGGAGATTCATGTTACACATTTTGTGTAGGTGAAGTGAAAGCAGAAAACAAAAAATTACTTTCAGTAACGAAAGAAAGCCTTTATAAAGGAATCGAACAAGCCATTGTAGGCAACCGCTTAGGAGATATAGGATGCGCAGTGCAGCATCATGTCCAGCAATATGGATACGGTGTCGTCCGACAGTATGCCGGTCATGGTATAGGAAAGAAAATGCACGAAGACCCCATGGTTCCTAATTACGGGACAGCAGGCACAGGCCTCGCAATCTCCAATGGACTTTGCATCGCCATAGAGCCAATGATAACAGAAGGAAAAGCTTCCTCATATCTATTGCCCGACCGTTGGAGCGTAAAGACGCGCGATGGCAAAAGTGCTGCACATTATGAGCACACCATAGCTATTCACCATGGCAAAGCCGATATTCTCTCATCATTCGAAGAAGTAGAACAAATAGAAAGAATAAAACATTAATATGTCTAAGCAGTTAGCGATAGAACAAGATGGAACAATTGTTGAAGCATTGAGCAATGCAATGTTCCGCGTAGAGTTGGAGAATGGGCATGAAATAACAGCCCACATCTCAGGAAAGATGCGTATGCATTACATCAAGATCCTTCCCGGAGACAAGGTAAAAGTGGAAATGAGTCCCTACGACCTTTCAAAAGGTAGAATCGTTTTCCGATATAAATAAAAAAGCAAAATAATAATGAAAACAAGAGCATCCTTGAAGAAACGATCCGCCGATTGCAAGATTGTACGTCGTAAGGGTCGTCTGTATGTGATTAACAAGAAGAACCCTAAGATGAAATTACGTCAGGGTTAATCAGTTTTCGCAAAGTAATAAAACAAGTATATGGCAATAAGAATTGTTGGTGTCGATCTGCCTCAGAACAAGCGAGGCGAAATCGCCCTGACCTATATCTACGGATTAGGTCGTAGTAGCGCGGCTAAAATCTTGGATAAAGCCGGTATTGACAGGGACATTAAAGTAAAGGATTGGACTGATGACCAAGCAGCAAAGATTCGTGAGATTATTGGTGCTGAATACAAAGTAGAGGGTGACCTCCGCAGCGAAATTCAGATGAACATTAAGCGTCTCATGGACATCGGTTGCTACCGTGGTATCCGTCACCGTGCAGGTCTTCCTGTACGCGGCCAGAGCACGAAAAACAACGCTCGTACTCGTAAGGGTCGCAAAAAGACCGTTGCAAACAAGAAAAAGGCTACTAAATAATAATTGATTATGGCAAAGAAAACAGTTGCAGCTAAGAAGCGTAACGTAAAGGTTGACGCAATGGGTCAGCTTCACGTTCACAGCTCTTTCAATAATATTATCGTTTCCTTGTCGAACAGTGAAGGTCAGATTATCAGCTGGTCAAGTTCTGGTAAGATGGGCTTTCGTGGTTCCAAGAAGAACACTCCGTACGCTGCTCAGATGGCAGCACAGGATTGCGCCAAGGTAGCTTTCGACCTCGGTCTTCGTAAGGTGAAAGCTTACGTTAAGGGTCCCGGCAATGGTCGTGAATCTGCTATCCGTGCCATCCATGGTGCAGGTATTGAAGTTACCGAGATTATCGACGTTACTCCGCTGCCCCACAATGGCTGCCGTCCTCCGAAGAGAAGAAAGGTATAATTCCAGTAGCAAGTTGAATTGTTATATTAAAAGCTAAAATTAAAAAAAATGGCAAAATATACAGGTCCTAAGTCTCGCATCGCACGTCGTTTCGGCGAGGCTATCTTCGGTGCTGATAAAGTTCTCGCAAAGCGTAATTTCCCTCCCGGCCAGCACGGCAATGGTCGCCGTCGTAAGAGCTCTGAGTACGGTGTCATGCTTGCTGAGAAGCAGAAGGCTAAATACACTTATGGTGTTCTTGAACGTCAGTTCCGTAACATGTTTGATAAGGCAGCAGCAACCAGCGGCATTACAGGTGAAATTCTCCTTCAGAATCTCGAATGCCGTCTTGACAATGTTGTATATCGCCTGGGTATCGCTCCTACTCGTGCAGCAGCTCGTCAGCTTGTAAACCACAAGCACATCACTGTTGATGGTCAAGTAGTGAACATTGCTTCTTACAGTGTAAAACCTGGTCAGATCGTCGCTGTACGTGAGAAGTCTAAGAGTCTCGAAGTAGTTGCAGACTCTTTGGCAGGCTTCAACCACAGCAAGTATCCTTGGATCGAATGGGACGAAAGCGTTAAGGGTGGCAAACTTCTGCACATGCCCGAACGTGCTGACATCCCTGAGAACATCAAGGAGCAGCTGATTGTCGAGTTGTACTCTAAGAACTAAAAAGCCTTTCTCCCTTCCCCTCTTTTTTTGGAGGGGAGGAGAGGAGGAAACTTTTGGCAAATCTTTATCGATTTGTCTCATAGCCTGAAAAGGCTTTACCCAAAATCCTAAATAAAAAGAATTAATGGCGATATTAGCATTTCAAAAACCTGACAAAGTGATCATGTTGGAAAGCGACGATAAGTACGGAAAATTCGAACTTCGTCCTTTGGAAACGGGCTTCGGTACCACTGTCGGAAATGCCCTCCGTCGCATCCTGCTCTCCTCTCTCGAAGGCTATGCCATCAATACCATCAAGATCGAAGGTGTTGAGCATGAGTTTGCTACCGTGCCTGGAGTCAGCGAGGATGTAACCAACATCATCCTTAACTTGAAGCAAGTACGTTTCAAGAAACTGGTAGAAGAGTACGACACTGAGAAGACCCAGCTAACCATCTCCAACTCCACGGAGTTCAAGGCTGGTGATATCCATCTCAACGGATTTGAAGTGTTAAATCCTGATTTAGTGATTTGTCATTTAGATTCGAAAGCCTCGATGACCATCGAACTGACTGTCAACAAAGGCCGTGGTTATGTCCCCGCTGATGAAAACCGCGACTATTGCTCTGATATCCATCAGATAGCCATCGACTCCATCTACACTCCCATCCGCAATGTTAAGTACAGCGTTGAACCGTATCGTGTTGAGCAAAAGACCGACTACGACAAGCTTGTGCTTGAAATCACCACGGATGGTTCCATCCAGCCAAAAGATGCGCTGAAGGAAGCAGCAAAAATTCTGATCTACCACTTCGCTCTGTTCTCCGATGAGAGTATCACCGCGAGCAACTCAACAAGTGTAGACAATCCACCGATTGATGAGAACACCCTCAAGATGCGTCAGCTCCTCAAGCAGAAGCTCGCCGATCTGAATCTTTCAGTTCGTGCACTCAACTGTCTCAAGGCAGCCGATGTTGAAACTTTGGGCGATCTCGTTCAGTTCAATAAGTCTGACCTCCTCAAGTTCCGCAACTTCGGTAAGAAATCACTCACTGAGCTTGATGATTTGCTCGAGAGCAAGAATCTGTCGTTCGGGATGGACACAACCCTTTACAAATTGGACAACGATTAATTGAACGACAAAAGTTGTCCGTAAACTCCACCGTTGTTTGCAATCTGCTGAGAGGCCTAAGCTAAGGCCAAAGCCCTCACTCGACGCAACAACCAACATTCAAAAAAATGAGACATAATAAAAAATTCAACCATCTGAGTCGTACTGCATCCCACAGAAGCGCAATGCTTGCCAATATGGCAGTTTCTCTGATCCAGCACAAAAGAATCACTACGACTCTCGCCAAGGCTAAGGCTCTGAAGAAGTACGTTGAGCCGCTCATCACCAAGAGTAAGAACGACACAACGAACTCTCGCCGCGTTGTCTTCAGCTATTTGAAGGACAAATTCGCTGTTACTGAATTGTTCAAGAATATCTCTGAGAAAGTGGCTAACCGTCCCGGTGGCTACACTCGTATCATCAAGCTCGGCTTCCGCCAGAGTGATGGTGCCGACATGGCTTTCATCGAACTCGTTGACTACGATGAAAACATGGCTAAGGAAGAGAAGAAGGCAAAGCGTACACGTCGTAGCCGTAAGGCTGCAGCCGCTGAAGCACCTGCAACTGAAACTCCTGCTGAAGAAGCAGCAGCTGAATAATCGACACAATTCTCTATTGCATATTTTAGCCCTGCACAGTGATGTGCGGGGCTTTTTATTTCTATAAACTTTTTGAGTAACTTTCAAATCCTCCATTTTGTTTTTGGCTTATATGACAAAAAGAGACCTAAAATCTCTTGTACTTCCGAATTGCATATGCCAAATACAAATAATGAATTAGAAGCACTCAACTCTACTTTGAAGGCAAAACTAGATCTGCATAAGGGGATTAGCAAAGAAAGGAGAAAAGTATTCATTCAAGCCTTTTTAAAGGCTCATACCCCGTATAGATAAAGGGGATACAAGCAGTTTTAGGTCTCTTTTTGTCACTTATGCCATATTCCCTTTTTGGTAGGTTTTAGCATATGTTTTGCTATTATTTCATAAAAAATCTTACAGAAAAAGCTGTATAGTAAAATCTTTCTGTAATTTTGTGTTCGATAGTCATAGCACTTTTTGTTTTATTTTTTTTGGTATATCATTGCCTTAAAATGATACTAATTTTTGCTAATAACTAAATTTACAACTATGTATAATGCATCAAACTTAAATAACCCTATATTCAAGCTAAATTAAAAACAAGTGAAAAGTACTTTTTCCATCAAAGCTTATGCTCTATTCTTTATCTTCCTTTTTCTTTCAATTAAGAGCGAAGCAAAGCTTAAAATACCCTTTGGTAGCCGAGATGTAGTGGACGTTATATACACTACTTCTAAGCAAGACAGCCTCTATGAAGGAGAAGATAAGCTAGATATTGCGCGATATCATAAGGAGTTTAATATTGCTTATATTCTTCCTCTCTATATAGAAGAGGAGCCTAAAATAGTTCTTTATGATAAGGAAAACCAGTTAATCTACGATTTTAAGTCTCCTCAAGAGGAGCAAAAGGTGAAAGAAATTCTTAAGAAAAAAGGTGTTGATGTGGAAGAAAAGCTGAGTCTTAGTTGGTACACACGCTGGGGAGCTAAGCTTTTACTTATTATACTCATAGGAATTCCTATTGCTGGGTCTTTTTGTGGCAAAGATGATGACATAAAAGAGCCAACGAAATTATAAATTACAAAAATTATTATTATGCCTACTACACAAATTATCTTTATCGCAGTTTTCATCGTTGTAGCGTTTGCTTTTAGTTTCTTTTACAGTAAGTTCTTCGGTGCAAAAGGTTATACTCAAGCAGACTTAGATAACCGTGTTAAGAACATTACCGAGCAAGAGATTACAGACTTTTATTCCTCAGAACTTAAAGACTGTCTAAAGCAATTAGATGGAAAACAAGTTCTTGCAGCAAGCTGTTTGTTTCATGCACCAGGTACAAAGGAGCATATGAAGAATGGTTTTAAGGACTTTCTATATGGATTGTGTACCTTAGGAATGGTGAAGTTTAGAACAGTTTATGTCGCAACTCCTTTGATATTAGCAGAAGACGGATTGCACATTATAGAGCTAGATAAGAGTGAAGAGGTTAAAAACCACTATATTTTTGAGAACGATCGTTTAGCAGAAGCTAAGATTACTCCTTGTGATGATCCTGTAGCAAGAAAGCAATTAAGTGCTACTGCAGCATTCTTTACGCTTTCATTCCCAGACAATGGAGGAGTTAAAGAGCTATCGTTGTGTACAGAGTTTTATCCTACACAAGAGAAGTATATGCTTTATTCTTTCAATAAGAAGCTCATTGCAGCTGCTACAGGACGTCATTTCTTAAAGAAGTTAGGCGAAAAGTTTACTCATCTTCAGGTAGATTTTTAATAAAAAAGATACACTCACTTTTTATTAAACCTATAGAATGGCTACGGATAACCTCATCGTGGGGTTATCCGTAGTTATTGTTTACAGACATTCTTTGGCAACGTGAGAAACAAAGATGAGGAAGAAATGGATGAGCATACTTATTTAAAGCACTAACGCTTCTTTAGGCAAGTTAGGATGAGCTACACAAAAAGCTGGAGAAAGAAGCATACTACCAAACTTTAAAAAGCAATGGATAGCTAAAAAAAACATCATCTTTTGCTGCAAAAAAGGTGATGTTTTACCGAGTAATACATTACTTTTTTTAATGCGTTGACTGCTAGATTGTTAGCAGGGAAATACTTGTCTTTGCTTTTATTTTACTTCTTTTCTGGGGAGAACTCTGCATCAATGATAATACTTACCTTATCGCCAATAATATTTGGTAACTCCAATTCGGTTTAAGAAACTCATGAAAGAGCGTTTCTTAAACCGAATTGGAGTTCATAGCTACTGCACGAAGCAATAAAGTTGCTGTATGTTTGGGCTTTCAGGACTTTTCACAGCTCACCCGTGACTATGGCGATAAGGAGAGCAAAGTAATACAGAACACTGTAGGTAACGTATCCTCCGGGCAAGTGGTAGGAGAAACAGCCAAGACACTTTCCGAACGGTTTGGAAAGGTTCTCCAGCAACGGCAGTCTATGACCATCAATCGAAACGACAAGTCTACCTCTATCTCCACACAAATGGATAGTCTTATTCCTGCAAGTAAAATTTCAAACCTCACGCAAGGAATGTTTGTAGGAGCAGTGTCCGATAACTTCGATGAACGCATCGACCAGAAGATTTTTCATGCGGAGATAGTCGTGGACTCAACCAAAATTTCCGCTGAAGTGAAAACATACCAGTCTATACCTATGATAGTGGACTTCAAAAATAAAGATGGCTCCGATAATCTCAAAGAGACTATTGAAGCCAACTATCGTAAGGTAAAGCAAGAAATACTCTCGCTGGTTGATTCAGAAATGGAAAGGGTTAAAATGACACATTACTTTCTCATTTGATTAAACAGTAATCTTCAATAAAGTTTTTTTAATGAGAAAAGATTATATTACAGCATAGAAAAATATTATCCATGTTGAACTACAATAAAAAACAAAAAAGACTTTTCCCAAAAATAGACGCTTAGGACTTTTCTCCTGATATTCATCAACAAGATGGGATATTCTTGACTTCCTGAAATAGCATCTATGCATGTATATTACTATTGGCAGGATTATTATGACAGACCATACCCATGAAAGTAAATCATTTCTGCTTTTTATGGGTAGATGTTGTAATATATTTAATCCTATATGCTGTTCTGCGATATAAACTATAGTAAGTATATTTACAAATAATAAGACAGAAACAATTAAGGCTGAGTCTATGCGAGTATCTGCAGATTTTCCGTAGCTCTTATTTTTTGATAAAAAATAATATGTCCAATATGCAATCTCTTTTAATAGCATAATCTTATCTCCTTGATTTTGATGCAGGACCAATGAAAGTTTGTCTGGGGCTAAAACGTCTTTTGCTGGTTTATTCAGAAATAGAAAGAATTAAAAATGATTCTTCATTGCAGCATTTGATTAAAGAATAATCTGGAGGGCTAAGTGTCAACGATTAAAGGTGGCTACCATAAACAATCTAAAGATGCTATAAATAACATCACAGTATATTCTTCACCAAGCGTTTTCCAACCACACGTCTACGAACTTTATAAAACTTGACATAGATATATTCCCAAATGTTCATATCACCTTTAAGTCCTTAAAATAATACTTCTCTTATTATAAAGAGTTGATTTTAATAAAGGTTATAAATAGAGTATTCTAAATGACATAATACTTGAAGCGAATCCATAGAAGGAAGATACCAAACAGTGAGTAAACTATCTGAATGGGTTTGCCAAGTGTACTCCATTACTTTTATGCTGCGACTGAGTCGTTGTGATTTTGTAAAACAGTTTAGGACAGCAGTCCTAAACTCATCATGCTGTTCTGTTATTAAATATGAGGCAATATCCTTAGGGGCTCCATACAAAGAATCAATTTCTTTAACACTATATGTATTAGGTTTAATAACATTCTTTTGAAATTGACCAGTATTCTTGCAGCTGTGAAAAACAAAAAGCAAAGCCATTAAAATATTATAATATTTCATTTATCTAAAATAACGTGAGTTCGACGAATTATAAGTGTCTATAAATTTGGTGATTAGCGAAATTTGTTGTAATTTTAAGGTGTTGAAATACAAATAATTACAAACAAAAATCGCTATGATTACCGAGGATAAAGTTACTGAAATATTTTGTATGGCAGATGATTTCTGCAAGTTTTTTGATGCAATGGTGGCAAAATATACGCTAAAACCTACTGGAAAAAAGAAATTATCATCGTGATTCCACGATGTCAAAGGCAGAAGTCATGCTAATAATGATTCTTTTTCATGACTCTGGTTATCGCTGCTTTAAACATTTCTATCTTGAAAAAGTATGTAAGCATCTGCGTCATTTGTTTCCTAAAGTTGTCTCATACAACCGTATAGTAGAATTGGAAAGGGAGGTTGTCATTCCACTCGCTTTGTTTATCAAGAAAGTATTGTTGGGCAAATGCACGGGCATAAGCTTCGTTGACAGCACACCACTGCGTGTTTGTAAAAACCAAAGAATACATATTCACAAAGTTTTCAAAGGCATAGCTCAAAGAGGGAAAAGCTCTATGGGGTGGTTCTTCGGTTTCAAATTGCATTTGATTTGTAATGAGAAAGGAGAGCTTCTCAACTTTATGATAACGCCGGGAGATATTGATGACCGTAAACCTTTGGAGTATCAAGCTTTTGTAGAGTTTATACATGGTAAGCTGGTCGGTGACAAGGGGTACATCAGTAAGAACCTCTTTCAAAGGCTTTTCGTTGACGGAATACAACTTATTACCAAATTGAAAAGTAACATGAAAGGAGCTTTAATGAGCGTTTCAGACAGACTTTTACTCAGAAAAAGAGCCATTATAGAAACGGTAAACGATGAGCTGAAGAACATTGCTCAAGTGGAACACTCCAGACATAGATGCTTCGACAATTTCATCGTCAATTTACTGAGTGCCATTGCTGCATATTGCTTATTCCCAAAGAAGCCGTGCATCAATGTGCAAAGGACATTCGATACACAGCTTGCGTTATTCTAAATTCGTCGAACTCACGTTACTTACAAATCTATCTTCGTCTTCTATTATGTTTGTTTTATCTTTATCTGACGTTAGCAACATCGTCTTGCCAATGAAAGGGGTAAAATCAGTTGTATTTTCAACGAATCTTTCAACTATATTCCCATTTTTTCCCAAGAGACCCTTACATAAAGAGAGCCAAATCTATCTAAGAGTGCTTTTCTTATAATTTGCTCCCCTTTTTCATCTGCAAATTAAATTGTATTGAACTCATAATTAACCACAACTAATTTTTCTATGTTTTTGACTCGGCTTTTTCCAATCATCGGCTTTATCAGGGTTTATAAGTGTTACACGTTGTTTTTTATCATGCAAAACAATCTTTACATCATCGCCCAAAGTTTGCCTAATATCCATAGTAGCCCCTCGCTCTATTGCTGATGGTCTAAAACCTCCACGAGTACGATATCTCTTGATGTACTTCAAATTATTTGTTTCTTTGTACCGTCTGCATATACTACTACATCGCCAAATCTTGATAACCCGCTCCCTAATTTAATTTGCCCTTCTGTTCCAACGCTTTTGCCTAAGTTTTTTAAATCATCCTCTAATTGATTTTGAATACTTTGGTGTAGAGTACCACTACGACCGCTTAACCCTAATCTCTCCATTCTATTATTGAAAAAATCAAGCAGAAGATGACAAAGCTACAAAAATGTAGATGTTTCGCCAAAAGCGGAGAAAAGAGAGCAAAAAACGTCTCAATTGATGATACTTTGATTTTAAACTTCTTTTAGAAGATATTTGTAAAATAATTCTAATTCTGTTGTATCTTGATTTTGTGATTTTTCTCTGTTGTATATTTCATTGTATTTGATTTCTAGCTTTTTCATATCATTTTCTCTTTTCAATAAATACATTGATACATTATCCGTATTTTCTTTTAAATAATAATCATCATCAACTAAATCAAACCATTTTTTTGCATAATCCACACTTTTAATGAGTTCTGCTTTCCAATTTTTTTTGTCTTCTAATTTCTCAAATGTAGAAAACCAAATAGAAAAGTCTTTATTAAAAGCCTCTAAAGATTGTTCATCTTTTTTTAAAAATCTCCAATCAGTTAATCCACAAATATTGTTGCTTGAAGTCCTAACCTTAATACTATCTTCTATTATTTTTGATGTCCAATTTTTAGGGTATTCCACGAGTGGGTCTGTTAAAACCTTTTTTAGAATTTGGTTAACACCATTTGCTATATCTTTATTCTGTAAATAAAGTTTTAAATGTAATGAATGCCCTGTTACAGATTTTGTAACGCCAATTTCATAAACATACAAACTGTTACCATTTTTTTTCTCGAACTTGTTTGAAGATTTTAAACTAAACCCAATTTCTTCAAAGCTTGACTTAATAGTTTCAACTATTTTATTTATTATATCTTTCTTATCCATAATAATTTTACATACCTATTTCCCATAATTGCACATTTCTTACGCTTGTTGTAACGTTAGAGGTTGATGTTCCAGCTAATGGATTGCCATTCATATCTAAAGGTGCATTCTTACCAAAAACACCACCACCAGAATTTATTAGATTGTCTTTCCCTATCTGCGAAGAACTCCTAATGGCTCCTCCAGATTTAACTTCAACATTGACAATTTGTCCTGTTTTTTTATTTTGAATAAGAATATCAGAATAACGTCCTCTTCCCATTCCTGGAGTTTTAATATATACTTGTTTATCTAAAACAACTACATTTGGATTATTTAAAAGGTCATTGTATATCTTGTCCTCTGCCAATTTTCCTTGTGCTTTATTTGCTTTACAATCCAACCCAAATGGGTCAATCTGTATATTGGGGTCGAAAACATACCCATAAATAGTTGGATTACCGCCCGCCAGCCCTATCGGATCTTGGCTGATATAATTCCCTATGTTTGGGTCGTAGTATCGGAACCTATTATAATAAAGTCCAGTTTCTTTATCCTCATACTGTCCTTGGAATCTGAAAGGAATAAAGTTCCTCTCACCTCTGAGTTCCAGCATATCCCCGTAGATGTCAAGAATGCAGTCCCAAACGACCTTATCCTTGCTGTCAAGAGCCTGTATAGGCGTACCCAAGTAGTCTTGCACGATGGTATAACTATCATCCTCGGTGAGCTTTGCCACAGGTGTATAACTACCACCATCATACACCCATGTAATGAGATTGGTGTACGGCTCCTGCCTGTCATAGCGGATGCGCCCGAGTTCATCTTTCTCCATACTCGGCTTTTCCCGCCTGTCATAGTCCCACTCATGCAGCAGCACGTTTCCGTCACAAGCATAGAAACAGCGTCCTTTATGCCTAATAGTTGTAACCCCCTATTGATTACCCAATAATTATAATCGTAATCTCTGTCTTGAAGAAATAGGTTCTAAATATTACTGCATAATTTTTACATTTGGAAATTTTAAATTCATATATTCTTCTACTTCCTGCAAAGTATATTTTCTCTTTGTTTTGACAGTCAAATCAACAAGGGTAAACTTCATGTCATAATGTTCATTATAGCCAGTCGGTATTATGGGAGTTTTAGCCATATTGCTGTCGAATAAAGCATTGTTTATAATGGGAATATCCATTCCTATTTTTTTTCGAACCTTAATCAAATTTATTAGTTCCATAGGAATTAAACCACTGCTTAAAAATTCTTCATTTTCCCATTTTTCACCACGTTGCAATCCTATGCCGTCAAGATGGTACATACAAAGTTCATCCCAATAATCAGACTTTATATTCGAGAAATCATTCCAATTGTCAATGAGGGGTTGATAAATACCATAACCGTCACCATACTTTAAAACCAAGTCTTTAACTTGACTATTTCCTGTCCATTTCTCAAGCAAAAAATGAAGTAATAAGGTGCTGGGATAAACTTTTTGATTGATAAAATCTTTATTAGAAAGATTGCCCTCATCTAATAAATATGATAAAGACTTCTCAAAAAGATTTCTTATTAAATCTGTTCGTTCTACGTACAGAGCGTACTCATACGCACCTTTTAAATGATCAATCCATTTATCGTTAAGATGTCCGTAAGTCCAAAATACGGCTGTTCTTTCAAAATATTCCCAACATTCATCACTTCCTTGGAACAACAGTTTTTTTGCTTTGATATGAGTACTGTTAGGAAGACCAGATAACACACCATAGATTGTATGACTCCAATTTTTAAGAGTGTCTTTATCTGTAAAATGATTGTATCTCTGCATAAAGCGATCATCATACGATGAAGTATCTTCACCATAATTGTAATGTTTTATCGCCCTATTTATTTTATCTTTCATTACTTGCATTGTAATCTAATTGAACGTTTATCAATATTTATTTGGAGTAACTTGTTTTTTAATTTCCCTTTTGCTCTTGCTGTTTCTATGGTTTCCATCAAATTATGTTGATAGTCCGGCATGTCTGTCCATCTACCATTTGCATTTCCTGAAATCTTAGCAATATTATTATCTGTCCATCTTGACATATTGCTTTTGCTTCTCCATCTATGTTGGCTGGTCTTTACCTCAATGATATTTATATAACCATCTGATGTTTTGGTAACAAGATCAAAGCCGTGCCCTGAAGCATTTTGAACTGAACCTAAAATTTTATGTCCTTGTCCATGTAAGTATTTGGCAGCTACTTTTTCACCCCAAGGACCAATGCCATTTAATCCCAGTGGATCCACCCAACTATTTGTATCTCTCACATACCCATACAGTGTAGGGTTGTTTCCAGCCAGTCCTATCGGGTCTTGACTAATGTAGTTTCCGGTATGTGGCGAGTAATACCTGAACCTGTTGTAATACAGTCCTGTTTCCCCATCTTCGTATTGACCTTGGAAACGGAAGGGTATGAAGTCTCGTTTTCCTCTGAGTTCCAGTACATCCCCATAGATGTCAAGGATGCAGTCCCAGACCACATTTCCCTTGCTGTCAAGAGCCTGTATAGGTGTCCCCATATAGTCCTGCACAATGCTGTAACTGTCCTCCTCGGTGAGTTTTGCCACAGGTGTATAACTGCCACCGTCATACACCCATGTAATGAGATTGGTGTACGGTTCTGGCTTGTCATAGCGGATGCGACCGAGTTCATCTTTCTCCATTCTCGGCTTTTCCCGCCTGTCATAGCTCCACTCATGCAGCAGCACGTTGCCGTCCCAGGCATAGCGATGGCAGACGTCGTGCGTCTCTTTAAGGGTACGCCTGCCCAAGGCGTCGTACTCAAACCTTATGGTGGCACCATCGGGCGTGCGTACGCTCTTGAGCATGCCATTGCCGTACCACTCGTAAGCGGTGTCTCCCTGTTGCCAGCCATAATGAGCCCGCAGTTCCTTGTCATTGGGTGTGGTTCGAGTGAAGAGCTTGTCAAGCCAATCCTTAGGTTGCGGCATCACGGGAGGCTCCAAGACATTGCGAGTACTCTTGAGGATAAGATTGCCTTCCCCGTCGTAGCGATAGTAGTTCTTCTCATCCTTGAGCAGCCTGCCGCTCCTGTCATAGACACGTCCCCTGGCATCCCTGTCCCGATAGACGTTGCCGATGATGTCGGGAGTCTTGAAGAGACACTCGCTCATGTCAAGCGATGCACAGACAAGGGTGCCGAAGCTGTCATAGTCGTACATCACGGGAGACTTCCTCAGGTGAGACCGCATGGAAAGCAACCTGTCGTTCCTTCTCCATGCATAGAAGCGGTGTCCACGCGATTCCGTCCCCGCATAGGTACACCTTGCCTCCAGACGTCCCGCAAAGTCGTATTCCGAGGTAATGCGCACGCCACCCGTGGCAAAGCGCTCTATCTCGCGTCCCCTCTCATCGTAGCGGATACGGCTTTCCCAAGCGTCTGATTCCTCTGACTGCTGGGCATGGAGGGTCTCCGTCTCCCCAAGTGGGGTGTAGGAGGTATTCTGCTCCGCTCCGAGAGAACTCCGCAGTCCTGAGTGTCCGCCCCATTGGTCATATTCATGCTCAATGGCAATCCTGTCTGCCTTGCCTCCGTTCGGGAGTATCTGCTCTTCTTTAATGACACGACCCTTTTTGTCGCGGCTGAAGGTCACTTCGCCCTGTGCGTTGGCCCTGTAGTCGTATCTGAACAGGATCTCAAAGCCGTTGATGTCGCTGATGCGGCTCAGCAGGCGTACTTCCTCATAGGAGGTGTTGGTAAAGTGGTAGAACAGGTCTTCGCCGATGTCCCAGATATAATACCTTCCATCCTCACCAAAGCGGGATACATCACTCTCTCTTTAGATGAACAACCCTATTGGGTATAAAGACCGTTGCTTCATCTCCGATAGTTTCAAATACCCACTCATTCCATTGTTTATCTTTCCAACACTGTTTTTTGAGTTTTCTGAATAGGGATTGCACTTCTTTTTTTAACTCTGGAAACTCATTACCAGCAAAATAAGCTAAACGACCTTGAACGTATACATTTTCGTCTCTGATTTTTGAAGGTGTGTATTCAACAACAGGGCTATCATAAATAGAAATGGACAATTTACCTGACAAAGTATTTATTTGAGTAGCCAATTTTTCACAAGTTAAATAAATTTCAAAAGGCATTTTAGGAAAGTCTTCTGTTTCTTTTATTATACTTTTATTCTCTCCGAAATAATCCCTTGCATAAAGAGAGCCAAACCTATCTAAAAGCTCTTGCCTTATAATTTGCTCCCCTTTTTCATCTGCAAAATAATTAAATTGTATTGAACTCATAATTAACCATAACTATTTTTTCTATGTTTTTTACTTGGCACTTTCCAGTCATCGGCTTTATCGGGGTCTATAAGTGTTACCCGTCCCTTTTTATCGTGGAAAACTATCCTTACATCATCGCCCAAAGCCTCCCTAATATCCATAATCGCTCCTCGCTCTCTTGAAGACGGTCTAAATCCTCCACGAGTACGCATATCTCCGATTTGATGTACTTCAATTATATCTCCTACATCATTCCTTACTACTAAATCACCAAATCTTGATTGTCCATTTTTTAATTTTATCTGCCCTTCTGCTTCTACACTTTTGCCTAAACCTTTTAAATCATCTCGTAATTGGTCTTGAATACTCCTGTGTAGAGTACCACCACGACCGCTTAACCCAAACGGGTCTATCCAACTATTGGAATCGTGAATGTATGCGTAAAGTTGCATACCTCCTTGTAAATCTATGGGGTCTTGGCATATGTAATTTCCTGTATTCGGGTCATAGTATCTGAACCTGTTGTATGCCAACTTGATTTCCTCATCATAGTACTGTCCTTGGAAAAGAAACGGTATCTTGACGTAGTCCTTGTAGGAAGTATAGTTCATCGACCTTTCCTCAATGACCTTTCCGTTCCTGTCCAGCCTACGGTACCATACTTCCTCGCCCTGCTCGTTGTACGCCTCCACGGGCGTGCCCAGATGGTCGGTCACGATGGAGTATGCCTTGCCGTCCTGAAACAGAGCTAAGGGCACGAAACTCTCTTCCTCGAAGAGCCATGTCCTGAGGTCCTTTTGGTATTCTTCTATCTCTCCCTGCTCATTGCGCCTCCGCTTGGGTGTCCACTCGTGCAGGGGCACGTTGTCGTTCCACAGCCAGCAGGTGATGCCAATGGCATCCTTGCTCAGGCGCCTTCCGAGGGCGTCATAGGTGAACAGGGCATCAAAGGCAAAATCTCCCCCTCCGGGAGGTCTGACCTCCTTCAGCGTTCCGTTCTGATTCCAGATATACCGCCAGCGTTCGGACTTGCTGTCCCACCATTTGCCGGAACCCTTGTATTTCTCTACGAGCTGTCCGTCCCTGTCATAGACAAAGCGCCATTC
Source organism: Alloprevotella sp. (assembly GCF_057240785.1). Lineage (NCBI taxonomy): Bacteria > Pseudomonadati > Bacteroidota > Bacteroidia > Bacteroidales > Prevotellaceae > Alloprevotella > Alloprevotella sp. Next base: position 49,203 of record NZ_DBHHRH010000035.1, read on the forward strand.
CCCCGACTGCTCCAGCTTTCCCCCTCGGAGGTACTTGCGCAGCTTTCTGTCAGGGTCGTCAAAGAGGTTGCCCGCCTTGTCCGAAAGACGGTACTCCTCCCTGCCATCGGCATAGACCGCCTTTTGCAGATGCCCGGTGGGGCTGTACTCATAGGTGGTGGTGCCAAAGCGGTTGTCCTCCGTCTTAAGCAGCCTGTCGGCACTGCCCCAATGGTATTTACGCTCCCTGCGCACTTTGGATGACTGGCGGGTCTTGTTGTCGATGAGCCTGCCGATGTCGTCATAGGCAAAGCTCTGCGTCACGCCACCGGGGAGCATGCGCTCCAGCTCAAAGCCAAGGCTGTCATACTCGTGCCTGCTCTCAAAGCGACCAGGGGCTTCCGCCTGTCCTGCCGAGAAGCAGGTCAGTTCCCCGAACTCATTGCGCTCGTAGGTAAGGTCGGCGCCAAGGGAGCTCGTAAGCGTGGCTATCTGTCCAGACTTGTCATAGGTACGTTTGATAACGTGTTCATTGCTCCGCTCCTCCACGGGCAACCCCATGTTGTCGTAGCGGAAACTGACTATAGCGTGTTCATTCCTGGCTTCCGCCAGCCGTCCGGAGGCATAGTAGCCGTAAGTCTGCTCTTCCGCCTTGTCGTAATCGTGGGTAACACGCGTGACCCGTCCGCATCTGTCGTACTCGTACTCTTTGAACTTGCCGCTGGGAAGCGTTTCCTTGATGACACGACCCGCACGGTCACGGACATATTTCCTCACGCCACCGTCGAACCCCTCCTCCTGCAGTACGTTTCCCGAGGCGTCCATGGCAAAGGCATAGTGCTCGCCCTTCTCGTTGATAATTTCGAGCAGCCTCTCCTCACGGTCATGCAGGAAACAGATGACGCCACGGGCATCCTTCCGGCGCGTGAGCTTCCACATCCCCTCATAGCCGTACTCCACCTCCTGATGGTCGTCCTTATAGGCAAGGAGATTGTCGATGCCGTCGTAGGTCAGTACCATCCTTACATAGTAGGAATCAATGGCCTCTTTGATCAAAACGATTCCCCCAAAAACACAACCTTCATTACATAGGGCGTAAATTCGAGTAAAATGTGCAAAAGCAGTCAGAGACAACATGTAAACCTTCTGGGAAATCATACTCTGTTTCAAAGAATAAAATTTTGCCCGAAAATAAATCAACCCAATATTGATTTCCTGCTGCATCATTTCCTATCGGTATATGTCTTGTTGTAAAGTCATCTGGTAGGTCAGGGTTTTTCTTTGCAATATCCCAATAACGTTCAAGCCTACCATTGACGTCGTATAAGGTTTCAACTTCCAACTCGACATCTAAATCACTTTTAAGGATTAACCCATCTGGGAAAAATAATCCATTAAATTGTAATAAAAACTCCATGTATTCATCTTTTCCCGGGAATTCCCATTCGCAAAAAAACAGAACAATGTTCTCATACGATATTTTTCTCCCGATTACCTTCTTATTGGTAATTTTATCTATAAATGAATTATTTAGCATAACTATTTCGTTTGTATTTTTTTCCAGTTTGCTCTTCATAATCTTTAACACCTCCTCTATATGATAATTTCTGATGGCTTTCGCTTCGAACAAGTTGCATTTCCATTGAATTTGTGTCAGGATCGTAACTAACGTGAGTTCGACGAATTATAAGTGTCTATAAATTTGGTGATTGGCGAAATTTGTTGTAACTTTAAGGTGCTAATATACAAATAATTACAAACAAAAATCGCTATGATCACCGAAGACAAAATTACAGAAATCTTTTGTATGGCAGACGACTTCTGCAAGTTATTTGATGCTATAACAGCAAAATATACGCTAAAACCTACTGGAAAAAGAAAATATCATCGAAGTTCTACAATGTCAAAGGCAGAAGTCATGCTGATAATGATTCTTTTCCACACTTCCGGTTATCGCTGCTTTAAACATTTCTATCTTGAAAAAGTATGTAAGCATCTTCGCCATCTGTTTCCCAATGTTGTTTCTTATAACCGAATTGGGATTAATGGCAAATCTCAGAAAGTCCTTCGTTAGTAACCTTCTTTTTGATCTGCAACTCCCACTCGTGGAGGCTTATATAACAACTCTTCACCTGTAATGCTCTTTGGGCATTGCAGTTTTTTATTGTCCTCCCTTCCTCAAAGAGGGGCGACATCGAAGAAGTAGGGTAGCTTACGCACCTTCAACGGAAGCTCACAACTTTCCTCCAAAGTAAGCCTTTTTCTCCTACTCCTCTTCAAAAAAACTTGCTGCTTGGCGTACATTCTGAGGCTTAAAATCATAAATAACATTTCACTGCTGCAACTTTTTTGAGGACTCTTCACTTTTCGAATGAAAGTTCTGTAACTTTGCTGCTTTCTATACGATTTTATAATGACTACAAAATCATTTTCTACGGGACTTACCGAAGAGCAAGTGCTGGAAAGCCGGCGCGTACATGGTGATAATGTTTTGACGCCAGCAGCCAGGGAATCACTCTTCCGTAAGTTTCTTCATAAGTTTCAGGACCAACTCATCATTATCTTACTCGTCGCAGCCGTTTTGTCCATACTGATTGCCTGTTATGAATTTTATGTGCTCGGCCTCGGCATTTCTGTTTTTTTCGAACCTTTGGGTATCATCATTGCCGTTCTTTTGGCCACAGGGTTGGCTTTTTATTTTGAGGTGCGCGCCGAACGTGAGTTTGCCGTGCTTACTCAGGTCAACGACGACATCCCTGTGCGTGTGGTGCGCAACGGACATAACCATTCCGTTCCCCGTCGCGATATTGTTGTGGGCGACTTTGTCCTGCTCGACACAGGAGATGAAGTTCCGGCCGATGGAACACTGCTTTCAGCCAATAGTTTGAAAGTTGATGAGAGTACGCTGACTGGCGAACCCATCTGTTCCAAAACCACCCACACCGAACTTTTCGATGCCGAGGCAACGTTTCCCTCCAATCGTGTGCTGCGCGGCACGAAGGTAATGGAAGGCAACGGCAGCTTTCTCGTGGAAGCCGTTGGCGACCATACTGAGAACGGCCGCGTTTTCCGTGCTGCCCAAATCGACAATGGGGAGCAAACACCTCTTAGTAGGCAGCTCGACAAACTCAGCATCTTCGTTTCCCGCGCCAGTTATGTCTTGGCAGCCCTCATCTTGGTGGGACGCACGGTGGAGTACTTCCTCTCCGCTCCTCCCACGTTCAATTGGATTTTCTTTGCAGGGTATCTCCTTTCCAGCATTATGATAGCCGTCACCATCATAGTGATGGCAGTTCCAGAAGGCCTACCCATGGCCGTCACACTGAGTCTGGCCTATAGTATGCGCCGCCTGCTCAAGGCCAACAACCTCGTGCGCCATCTCCACGCTTGCGAAACGATGGGAGCCACCACTGTGATTTGTACCGACAAAACCGGAACGCTCACAGAGAACCGTATGCGCGTGGCTCATGCTGAGGTGCTGGCCGAAATGTGCTTTGCCGAAGCCCTCGCCGTCAATTCCACTGCTACGCTTGATGATACCGATACCGACCACATCGAAGTACTCGGAAATCCCACCGAGGGCGCGCTCCTGTTCTGGCTCTCCGAGCAGCACCACGACTATGAAGCCCTGCGCTCTGCGGCAGCTGTCGTAGATCAGATTCCCTTTTCCACTGAGCGCAAATATATGGCCACCCTCGTCCAGTCCTCCGTTGATGGACAATGGCATATCTATCTGAAAGGAGCTTCCGAAATCCTCTTCCATTTCTGTCCCCAGCTCGATGAATCTCGCCAACAAGAAATTCTTCAAACTCTCTTCTCTTATCAGCAGCGCGCTTTCCGCACACTCGGCTTCGTAGATCTCGCTTTCTCCTCCCAAGAGGCTGCTGAAATCGAACTCTCTGCTCTTCGCCACAGCGGTACACTCACCACGGCCGATACAGCCGTGTTTACCAGCACCTTTCAAGGCTATGTGGCCATCTCCGATCCCGTACGCGCTGAAGTACCCGCCGCCATTCGTTGCTGCCTTACTGCTGGTATAGGCGTGAAGATAGTGACGGGCGACACTCTCGGCACCGCGCGCGAGATAGGCCGACAAGTGGGAATCTGCTCCGATGCCGATTCCGCGCAGGCTTTCATCACAGGTCCAGAGTTTGCCGCTCTCAGCGATGAGGAGTTGATAGAGCGAGTAGGGGAATTGAAAGTCATTGCCCGCGCCCGCCCGATGGATAAGAAGCGATTGGTTGAAGCTCTGCAAAAGCGCGGAGAGGTGGTGGCTGTTACTGGCGATGGCACCAATGATGCTCCTGCTCTGAAAGCCGCTCATGTGGGTCTCTCCATGGGCGACGGCACGAGTGTGGCTAAGGAGGCGAGCGACATCACGATTATCGACAATTCGTTTAGCTCCATCGTCAATGCCGTCATGTGGGGACGTTCGCTCTATAAGAATATCCAGCGATTCATTCTCTTCCAGCTCACTGTCAATGTGGCTGCGTGCCTCGTTGTTCTCATAGGCTCGTTTATGGGTACACAAAGCCCGCTCACCGTCACGCAGATGCTGTGGGTCAATCTCATTATGGACACCTTTGCCGCAGTGGCTCTGGCCTCTCTTCCGCCTTCTTCCGACGTTATGGAAGAGCAGCCACGCGCTCGCGAAGCCTTTATTATCACGCCCGCCATGCGGTGGAACATTCTGCTCACGGGCTTTGCTTTCACAGGCATTCTACTCGTAGCCCTCTATGTGCTGAAACATTTTTATGTCTACAGTTTGTGCTCTTTGCCCGAATCTTTCTCTTTAGTGAGAGCTACGGGCGGCAATCTGCTATCTGACTACGAGTTGAGTCTCTTCTTCACCTTCTTCGTTCTGCTCCAATTCTGGAATTTATTCAACGCCCGCAGCTTTGCCACCTCCCAAGTGTGGCCGCGCCTCCGTGGTTGCCGTGGCTTCTTCTTGATAGTCGGTCTCATTCTGCTGGGGCAGGTGCTCATCGTCAATTTGGGTGGACCGGTGTTCAATGTAGTGCCGCTCTCGCTTTCGGATTGGTTGTTGCTCCTCGCCACCACTTCTGTCGTTCTCTGGGTGGGTATCGCTCTGCGCGCAGTCCGCTATCGTAAATAATTCCGTAAATCTAACGGTGCGAGAATCGCGCGAAAATCATCGCTTCTCCCGCCGCTCGTTTTTGTAGCACTCTGGAAGAGTGCATTTTCTAAGGATGTCCGTCGATACAATAAGGCTATTTTTCAAACTCATCCTTGTTCTTAAGCATCAAGGCGTTGATCTCTATATTATAGAGTGACAACATACGCTCTAGTCCATAAAAAGTATATTTATATGGATGTTCAAAATATAACTTATCCGAATATTTTGTATGCTTGACTTTTAGCAGCAAAAGAAGTTTGCTTAATAACGTTTTGTTCATAAGATACTTTTCTAAAACGAAAATACTAACATATTTGTCACCTTGACGTTGTAAATATGAAAAAAAACTTTTGACTCCACCAAGGCTTTCCGCAAAAATCTTCATCTTTCTTTTGTTTTCCCTCATAAACTCCTAACAACCCCAAATCGGTTTAAGGTTACCTCTTTTTTACTCAGCTTATAGTCCACAACGATTCTTTCGACCTTGTTGTAGGTCGAAGATTCATTGTTTCACGCAGGTAGGTTTAGAAAAGTGTGAGCTGCTTCACTTCTGCTTTCCCCTCCCTCTCAACCTCCATATTGATAGAGGGTTGTGTTGAAACTATTTTAAGGCAAAAAACAAGCCTTGCTTATCTCGAATTGGGGTTAATAGAATGTCTCTCGGAGGCTACTCGCCCCCTGCCGACAGCACCCCCCCCGGTGTTTTTCATTCCTCAAGCAGTCACCACTAAATAACGTAGAAAGCCAAATAAATAAAAATCCGTATATTTGCCACCATAAGGCAAGTGTCAACCTAAAACAGATTTAGGAGACAGAGATGACAACCTCCCATAAACTTAAGTTCAGGAGCTGTCAACCAAAAGATATTTTAACAATCAGAACTGTCAACCTTTTTCAGTACAGAACACTTGAAAGCCAGATTACGGAGTTAAAACAGAAAATCGAAGCACAGCAGTAACAGCAGAATGTTCTTTCCGGGCGTGTGAGCGAGGTAGAACAACTGAATGTCGATCGGCGTAAGGCGATGGACTTTGGCAAGGGCATCACAACGGCACAAGGTAGCAATGGCGTAACCTACAAGCTGATTTCACTGATTGAGAAAATAACTACATGTAAAGATATAAGAAAGAATAATCAATCATTACAATGACAGTAGATAGACCACTGAAGTTGGAGGAAATCCAAGAGCGGAATAAGGAGAAGGCCCGCAGGCAAGACAATAAGCAACATTGCCAAAAGATATTACAAGGTATCGGTAAGTTTGATGATAGTACGGCTCATCGTGCCATCTGGGAATTAGTACAGAATGCACGCGACCTCTCTGAGCATTCTCACATCCGCATTGAACTACACGAGGATAAGTTTATATTCGCACATAACGGCAGACCTTTTAATTTTGATAGCCTGAGCTCGCTCATAAAGCAGGTCTCGTCCGAAGAGAAAGAAGATCCTGATGCAGCCGGACAGTTTGGTACTGGTTTTATGACCACCCATAAGTTCAGCCGAGTCCTGGAATTGTTTGGATCCTATGAGATTGCAGAGGGAAAGTATGTATCTTTGGAAACTTCTGATGGGAAGGGGTTTGTTATTGATCGTAGTTCGGACGATCTCCCTGGCATGATTCAATCAATGACAGAACAATTAGGTGAGTTGGACAAATTGCTGGTGAATAAATATAAAGAAGCAACTGCTACGGCACAGCCGGAGACCGTATTTCTGTATCATTTAGACCGTCCAGACAGAAAAAAGGCTGCAAGAATGGGAGTTGAAGCCGCCGTCGAATTGATGCCGTATGTAATGACTATCAACGAGCGTATTGAGCGCTGTACTATACATTTGCAGGAAGGGACGAGCATTGACTTCCGCAAAGAGGACAAACAAGATGCAGAAGGACTTCACTGTAAGAGAATCAGGAAAAATCAGACCCCGATAGATGTCTTTTATTTGCAATCGGAAGATAGAAAGGATATCGTTATCCTACCTTTACGTCAAGCAACCGAGGCTAGGAAGCTGAATAATGTTCCTCGTTTCTTCATCTTCTTTCCTCTATTAGGGACCGAGCAACATAGCATTAACTATATCTTCCACTCGGAGAAGTTTTTCCCTACCGAGCCTCGTGACCTGATTGTATTACCAGATGGAAATAGTGAACATCAAAATAAAATTGATGCTGATGTTGCGTTAATTGATGAGATGTGCAAGATGCTGTTTGACTATCTGAGGGAGCATAGTGCGAATATATCGGGTAGTATTGCTTTGGCACCTGTCGGCTTTGATACAACAGCAATGAAACATGAGTTGGTAGAATACTTCAAGTCACTTCACACTAAGTGGGTGGATGAATTTCAGTCTATTCCCTTCATTGAAACGACAGATAAACATGTAAGTATCAGTCAAACGGACAAGATTAAGGTTCTTGATCATACCATTGTAGAGTTTCTACGAGAAGAAGGTAATGAGAAATACCTGAAAGTCGTTTATGATTACGCGAGTAAGGTTTCCTGCCTACCGAAGAAGGAAGAAATTCTTGATTGGAGCGACATTGTCTTTGGATGGAAACCTGAAAAGAGGGAATGGGTTGTGTCGGTAGAGGACATTGTCAACAAGATTATAGAAAACAATGATAAGACTGGTTTACTGGAGTTCTTGATGTACTTGAAGGAGAGTGGACAAACGGAGTATTTTCGTAAGGCTATAATTCCAAATCGAGAAGGTGTACTTTGCTCGATTAACAATCTGCGGAATGGTGAGAATATACCCGACAACCTCTATATGGCCATCAAACCATTAGTACCAGATTTTACCCATCAGTTGGTGGACGAACAATATGTCAAGGTTTACGATGAATGGGTATCGCCAACACGCGAAGATTTGAAGACTGCACTTAATGGTTTTGTGAGTGCCGAGGAGATGAAGCCGAAACCTTACATGAACAACTTAGAAGCAGTTATAGATTTCTGTATGACTTTCCCAACTTCCAATACGAGCAATACTCGTTACCAGGCCATGGAGGTTATTTGCAATATGCACAATAAGCAGATGCAGCTTAATCATGTTCCGCACCTTGGTGACGTGGACAAGGAGCAGTTGATGTATAATGTGGTGTTCGATTCGCTTGTCAAATGGCAATTTAAGCAGATAGAACTTGCAGCAACAGAAGATGCAAAATGGTACGAACAAAATCAGAAAATGTTGTACCAACTTCTGAATGCACTCTCCAACAAGGAACGTCCGACTGCCTATCAGAAGACCATGCAGGATTATGCGATATTCCCTAATCAGAAAGGTAAACTCTGTAAGTGGGACGCACTGCATGTATTAGCCGAGCATGAAGAATATAAAGCTGAAGATATTGATGACTTGATTTCATATTACGAACGGGTGAAGGGAGAGGACATACGTGATAAGTGGGTTACTCCCCGTTTCAAGGACTTTGAAAAGTTCGCTGAGGATAAAGTTAAAGAGAATGTTGCCCGTCCTATTGATGATGCCCTTCAAGAATCGAACTATAGTTCCGAAGTTACTCTTGATATCATCAAGCATCTGGATAGCAAGGATGAGAACTGGGAAGATTGGTTCACTAATATCAATAAAAATAAAGCTGAGATCTTCCTCCACCGCATTGACAATAATGATTTGCCGAATGTATATACACTCTTGAAAGATAAAACTAAGATTAAGTCGCTGGCTGAGCTCGCCGATGATCCTCGGATGCAGGAGATTATTGATGCCGGTCGAAATGCATTGGCTCAAAAAGATTATGAGAATCGTCATAATGATTTCATTCATGAGTTAGGAGATTTTGTAGAGAGACTTCTTTTGGAGAAATTACAAGATGCTATCAACAATGAACAATTGAAAGTCGAGGTTTGTGATCAACAAGGTGGTCAAGACTATAAGGTCTGGGTAGGCGATAAAGTGATATATTATGTCGAAGTCAAATCTCGATGGAGTACCCGTGATTCTGTGGAAATGTCAGCCCTTCAATTCAAAACATCAGTAGAGCAGAAGGAACGCTACTCGCTTTGTATAGTAGATATGACATGGAAGAAGACTGAAGATATTGCTGTTCGCAAATATGACGATTTGGAGACTTGTATCAGTCATACCAAGGTCTTGCATGATATTGGTGAGCGCAATGAGTGGTGTATCGATAGCGTTCAAGATATCAAAGACCGGCCCCATATCGGAGGGGCATATAGTTTGGTTGTTCCTCAGAAGTTGGTAGAGCCAAGTGGCACACCTGACTTCTATAATCTGATAGAACGGATTAAGGAAGTGATTGATGGTGAAAGAAATGTAAAAAGCAAGTAATACATGCCATTACTTTCTAGGAAAGATTCAAAAAAAACAATAGCATCAGCTAACACCCAAAGTTTGTATTGGCTATACTGCTATACTGACGAGTGGAGTACAAGCCGAATGGCATAGGAGACTCGACAGGAGCAATGATTTTTCCCCTTAATATTGAGTACGCCATAAAAATGGACGACCCTGTACCGGGCTTCAGAGATTTTACAGGGCTGGGTGCTGTGGACTTCTATCCGTTTTTGCATTTCAATAGTTTTCCTTTGAAGAGGCTACCCAAACTGTGATTCAGGAATACAGCCACCTACCGCTGAAACCCATCACAAATGAGCAGACTATTGTGGTAGTGGGGGACAAGATTTCCATACAGAGTAAGGAATAGGATTGGATTTCTGCATAAGAGCATTGAGAACTTTGCTCTATCTCTTCAACTTCCACTCTTCGTCCACCTCATATCCACCATTGCCCCCCACTTCCCATTCGGCATTGCGGTCGGAAGCCGAAGTCTGGTGCGAAAGGACGTTACCCAGAATATCGTTAGGATGATGGGTACTTTGGGCAGGTACAGGTCGGAGTTCTTGCAGAGCGGGAAGTAAGGCCTTGAAGTCGATGCCTTCTGAAGCCAAGTTAAAAATGCACTTGTGCGCGAAATCAACACAATAGTATTCATCACCTTGCCGGAAGATGGCGAGGTGATTTTCTTTTAGTGTTGCCCCTAAGTCTATTTTATCGCTCGATGTGGCCAGATTGTTCAGCACTTCTACGGCAAAGCCATTGTTGAGGATGCCGTGTGGCTCTATATAAATAAGGTGGGGATTATCAATCTTCCAGATAGATACTGTCCTAAAAAAGTGTGTAAGCTCCAAAGTTCTTATATTTGTAGTGAATA
>NZ_DBHHRH010000036.1:0-8033 GCF_057240785.1 Alloprevotella sp.
GAAAGAGAGGTTTTGTTTAATTCTGAATGATATTCTTTGCAGAAATCATCTGCAATACAATAGATTTCCGTAACTTTGCTGACAAGTTTCATGAGGATTGTTATTTTGTTATATGATTGATTTTCAACAGTAAATATACAAAAAACAATCCTCTTTTTAGGCTTTTATTGAAACTTTTTTGAGGAAAAAGAAGAACTGCTTATCCCGAATTGGGGTTAATAACTTTGAAGGATTTTTTTTTGAAAGACTTTTTTAGAAAATTATCTCTTTTTGTGGAAATATATAGTGAAGAATATCGTAAATAGGGGGAATTTCTTAATTATACATCTTGGATGCACTGGTACGTTAGTGTATGATTGTCAGTAAATATTTCCTCATTTTGAACTTATGTCTGTCTCCATGTCTCATAGTTGAAACGACTTATTATATCAGTGGGTTTTGTGCTTCGCATAGATTGTTTTAAATTTGCATACTAACAAAAGAACAAAAAGCTTATTGAGTCAATGTTTTATCGGATTTTTATCTCTATTTCTCTGTTCCTGATGCTATGCTTTTCGTCTTTGTCGGCACAGAAAGTACTGAAAGACTTGAAATTATTGCTAAAACAGAAGAACGCTTCTGAGTTGCTTAATCAGGTGCGTAAGTTGGAGAAAGATTCTGTGGCTTGCACTTATCCAAAATTGTATGATTATGGTATGCAAGCTAATATAAACTTGAATGAAGCCCTTAATGAAAAAGCATATCTTAAGCAACCCTATGATACTGTGCAATTTTTTCGTACGGTGTATGGTATCTATGATTATGCACTCAAGTGCGATTCCGTCGAGCATCGTTTATTAGCGAAGGGGAAGGGACGTATTATGTTCCAAAAATCTCATGGAGAACTTCTTCATCATTATTATCGTAATCTATCCGTGGGAGGCCGTTACTTTTATAGTAAAAAAAATTACAGAGAAGCAGTCAATCTACTAAAAATGGCTGTGGATATTCCAAATACTGCTTTATGGGGAAGTGATAAATCTATACTGAAAACTTATGAATATGTGCAGACGGCAGCAGTTCTTGTGCGTGCGGCCTATCTACGGAATGAATATAGAAAGGCTATAGACTATACGCCAATAGCATTGCAAGACACAAGTAAGATGAGAGCCAGTATTCTGAAGACAGCAGCTGAAGCTTATGCAGCTATCGGAGATTCGGCCGTATATCTTCAATATGTACGCGAAGGATTAAAGGCTTTCCCAAATGATGCTTTTTTCTTTACGGAGTTGTCCGATTATTACACCGGGCATGGTGATTATGAATCCTCACTGAACCTTTCCGATTCTTTGTTGCAGAATGTGAATCCGAAAAATGTTTATTTTTTGGCTGCGAAGGGTTTAGCTTTGATGAACCTAGGAAAGAATCGTGAAGCTATTGAATATTCTCAACAAATCCTTTTGCAAGATTCTACTATCATTGATGCTAATTATTACATAGGTGCAGCTTATTGTAATTTGGCTGCGCAAGTGGATTTTCCAACTACAATCACAAGTCATGCGTATAAGGAGGCACTGAAAAAACGTCGTAATTATTATCTTATGGCTCGGCCATATTTGGAATTGTACCGTGAGCAAGCACCAAACCGACTACACCTTTGGGGGCCATTGTTGTATCGCCTATATATGTCGTTGAATCAAGGTGATAAATTTGAAGAAATACAACGGTTGCTCAATCATAAATGAAGAAAAGAATGAATCCATTTTATACTTTATATGGCACTCCTCATGAAACTTTTCCTTTCAATCGCATTACGTTGAAGGATATTGAAGAGGCGATTTTTGAAGGAATGCGTCAAGAAAACGAAGAGATAAAAGTTATTGTAGAGAACCCTGAGCTCCCAACTTTTGAAAATACGATAGAGGCAATGGATAAGACAGGCCATTTGCTTGCTGATGCAATGACTGTAATGTTCAATCTTGCTAGTGCTGAGACCAACGAAGAATTGGATCAACTCACGCAGCGTATGGCTCCACTGTTGTCAGAGCACATAAATAATATAAACTTGAACGTAGAACTCTTTAGCCGCGTCAAAGCCGTTTATAATAATGCGCCGGACAGTTTAACATCAGAGCAGCGCATGTTGCTGGAAAAAACATACGAAGGCTTTGAGCGAAATGGTGCAAATTTGAATGATGCGGATAAAGCAAAGTTGCGCATTCTTACATCTGAACTTTCACAGCTAACAATCACTTTTTCTCAGAATCATCTCAAAGCAACAAATGCCTACGAATTGTTTGTTGATAGCGAAGAAAAGCTAAGCGGCCTGCCTGAAAGTCAGCTGGTACAAGCCGCCGAAGCAGCAAAAGAAAAAGGTAAAACAGGATGGCTCTTCACTTTGAAGTTTCCAAGTTATGGACCATTTATGAAATATGCGGACAATCGTGAACTTCGCCGTCAGTTGTATTTGGCCTATAATAGTCAGTGTACTCTGCAAGATAAAAATAACAATTTTGATGTGGTTCGCCAAATTGTGAATCTACGCCGCCAAATTGCACAGTTGTTAGGTTTTCCTACTTATGCTGCTTATGCTCTAAAGCGTCGTATGGCAGAAACTACAGAGAATGTATATGACTTACTAAATAAGCTTATAGATGCATATTTGGAGCCGGCAAAGCAAGAAGTGAAAATTGTTGAAGCGCGTGCAAAAGTAGATGGAATTGAAGATTTTCAGCCTTGGGATTTCAGCTATTATAGCCATAAGCTCTATGTAGAACAATACGAACTTGATCCAGAAGTGCTACGCCCTTATTTTGAATTGTCTGCTGTCAAACGTGGCGTTTTTGATTTAGCCAGCCGTCTATATGGAATTTCATTTAAGAAGAACGCAGAGATTCCCGTTTATCATCCAGATGTGGATGCCTATGAGGTCTTTGATAAAGATGGTAGTTTCCTGGCAGTTCTTTATATCGATTTCTTTCCTCGATCAGGTAAGCAAAGTGGTGCATGGATGACATCTTATAAAGAGCAGTGTGCTGATACGCATCCTCATGTAAGTATTGTGATGAATTTTAGTAAACCTACGGCCGATAAACCAGCTCTCTTGACACTCGGGGAAGTAGAGACTTTTCTTCACGAATTTGGTCATTCGCTCCATGGCATCTTTGCTCAGACTTGTTATCAGTCTTTGAGCGGTACAAATGTTTATTTAGATTTTGTAGAATTGCCTTCTCAGTTTATGGAGAACTATAGCACTGAAAAAGAATTTCTTCAAACCTTTGCCCAACATTATATTACAGGTGAGACAATTCCTGATTGTTATATAGAAAAGCTACAGAAAAGTCGTACGTTTCAGGCTGCTTATGCTTGTATTCGACAGGTAAGTTTTGGGCTCTTAGATATGGCTTACAATACAATGCGGGATTCTTTCGATGCAGATATTCGGGATTTTGAACGAAAGACTTGGGAGTGCGTTCAGTTGCTGCCAATAATTCCAGAAGCTTGTATGAGTGTACAATTTGGGCATATCATGTCGGGAGGATATGCTGCGGGATATTACAGTTATAAGTGGGCTGAAGTCTTGGATGCTGATGCATTTTCTCTTTTCAAAGAGAATGGAATCTTTGATTCTACAACAGCCCAAAGTTTCCGTGATAATATTTTGTCGAAGGGTGGAACAGAACCTCCCATGCAATTGTATCTTCGATTTAGGGGTCGCAAGCCAACAATTAATGCGTTAATGCAACGCGATGGTATCTTAAAGTGAAATTTTGTTTAATACGGGTAACAATATAATTATCAGTTATAAATGACTGCAGAAGAAAAACAAACTGACTTAGATAAACGCTATTTACGCATGGCGCGTATTTGGGCGGAAAATTCTTATTGTAAGCGTCGCCAGGTAGGTGCTCTTATTGTTAAAGATAAGATGATAATTAGCGATGGTTATAATGGTACGCCCTCAGGTTTTGAGAATGTATGTGAAGATGAGAATAATGTAACTAAATCCTATGTTCTTCATGCAGAAGCAAATGCTCTCACAAAAATTGCTCGATCTGGTAATAATTCAGATGGAGCTACAATGTATGTAACAGATGAACCTTGTATCGAATGTGCTAAACTTATCATTCAATCAGGTATATGCCGTGTCATTTATGCGCGCGATTATCGCTTGCATGACGGGGTAGAACTTTTAAAAAGGGCAGGTATTGTTGTAAAACATTTGTTTTTAGAAAGCAATGACTAAGAATCAGACACGTTTTGTCCCGCTGCTTGTTTCAGTGGGCGTTATAGTAGGAATACTTATTGGTAGTTTTTTTGCTTCACATTTCTCTGGTCGAAAATTGAGCATTATAAATACCTCTACAAATAAGATAAATGATTTGTTTCATCTTATTGATGATGAATATGTAGACTCGGTTAGTATTCCAGATTTGGTAGAGAAATCTATGCCTGAAATACTCAAGCAACTTGATCCACACTCTACATATATCAGTGCAAAAGATGTGGAAGCTAGTATGCAAGACCTTAAGGGCAGTTTTTCAGGAATTGGAGTACAATTCACGGTCTATAAAGATACAGTTCGTGTTATAAAGGTAGTCAAGGGAGGACCTTCAGAAGGCGTTGGGCTTAGAGCTGGTGATCGTATAGTAAATATTGATGGTAAAGCCTATGTAGGCGATACTATTACGGCAGATGCGACTCGAAACAGACTAAAAGGGCAAAAAGGTTCTCAGGTTCGCTTAGGTGTTCTTCGCCCAGGGCAAAAGCAAATGCTTAGCTATGTTGTGACGCGTGGTGATGTTCCTGTGAAAAGTATAACAGCTGCTTATAAGGTTAGTGAAAGTGTTGGCTATATTCGTATCAATAGTTTTGGCGATAATACATATTCAGAGTTTCTTTCTGCTTTAGCACAACTCAATACTCAAGGTTTCCGAGGTTTAATACTTGATTTGCGAGGAAATCTTGGCGGATATATGCAGCCTGCAGTACAGATTGCCAATGAATTCTTACCAAAGAATCGTCTTATTGTTTACACACAAGGACGCAAGAGTCCTCGTGAAGATTTTAGAAGTGATGGCCGCGGTAGTTATCAGAATCTGCCATTGGTGGTACTTGTCGATGAGACCAGTGCTTCTGCAAGTGAAATCCTAAGTGGTGCTTTGCAGGATAATGATCGTGCAATGATTGTTGGTCGCCGTACCTTCGGAAAAGGATTAGTACAAGTGCCTATAGAATTCCAAGATGGCAGTATGCTACGCCTCACTAAAGCTCGTTATTACACGCCTTCTGGACGTTGTGTGCAAAAACCGTATAAGCTTGGAGATGAGGAAGATTATGAGGCTGACTTATTGTTGCGCGAGAAGCATGGAGAATATTATAATCCAGATAGTATTAAGACTAGTGGACAGAAATATAAGACGGTACACGGTCGCTTTGTCTATGGTGGTGGTGGTATTATTCCTGATGTTTTCATCCCTGCCGATACGCTCAATATGACAAGTTATTTTCGTGAGGCCTATCTTAACGGTCTGATGTATCAGTTTGCCTATGTATTTACGGATAATAGACGTGAGCAACTCAGTAGTATTTCAGGGCTTGATGATATGATAACTTTCTTGAAGAGAAGTTCATTAGTGGAGGACTTTGCTACCTATGCCGAGAAAAATGGGGTACGACGTCGCCCGCGTATGTTGATACAATCGCGAACGTTGTTTGAACGTTACCTCATATCGAATATCCTAGCAGATGCTATTGATGATGAAGCTGCCATTATGTATACAAATCGTAGCGATGCGGCTGTTCAAACAGCAGTGAAACTTATTCACGATGGAAAAGCTTTTCCTGTTCCAGCGACGGCTTATGTCCAATCCTTTATGAATCGTACTTTCTTTCATATGAGAACTGATCGTAATGTGGCACTTGTGTCCTGTTTCTTGCGTACTACTTCTTTTTTTCCTTTAGCTCAATGGTACGAACCGAAAAAGATGCACAACGGGATCTTATACGTCGTCTAAAAAAGTCCTTTGATGCTACTCAGCTTGCATTCTATAGTGAGCAGCTCGCACAAAGTCTTTTTGAGAATTCTCATTATCAGACCGCAAGAAATGTGGCTTTATTTGCTTCTTTGCCTGATGAGCCAGATACTACTGCGATATTAGCTCATGCACTTAATGATGATAAAAAAGTTTGGCTCCCTGCAGTTATTGATGAAGAGTACATGGAAATGCGCAGATATCTTGGAGTAGAATCTTTAGTAGAAGGAGCATTTCATATTTTAGAACCGATGGGTGAGTTGCTTGCAGACTATTCGGAGCTCGATTTGATACTTGTGCCGGGAATGGCTTTTGATTTATCTTGTCATCGCTTGGGGAGAGGACGAGGCTACTATGATTGCTTTTTACACAGGTGTTCTCACAAGACATGGCGTATAGGTTATTGTTTCCCCTTTCAAATGTTAGATAAGGTTTCTGTAGAGCCCCACGATGAACAAGTTAATGAATGTATTTCTTTATGAAAGTCGTATTTATACAAGTTGGTAGAACCATTGATAAACACCTTATTGCGCTTGCTGCTGACTATACTGAGCGTATCACTCATTATCTTCCCTTTGAAGTGCAAACTGTACCCGATTTGAAGAATAATAAAGCTTTGAGTTTTGAGCAGCAAAAGATAGCAGAAGGTATAGGACTCCAGCAATTCCTGAAAGCGGGAGATCATGTTGTCCTATTGGACGAAGGTGGAAAGGAGTTTTCCTCTGTTGAATTTGCTAATCATATTCAGCGTCGTCTCAATGGCGGTGGGCGACGCTTAGTTTTTATTATAGGAGGTCCTTATGGCTTTAGTCAAGATATTTATGGTTTGGCGCAAGAAAAAATTTCTCTTTCTCGGATGACATTTAGTCATCAAATGGTACGCATTTTCTTTATCGAACAGCTTTATCGTGCGATGACCATTCTTAATGGTGAGCCTTATCATCATTCTTAATGAATAGTTTTATCTGTTTTCTTGTAAATAAGATATTTAAAGTGTCTGGAAGTGATAAACTTTTCATAATTGGGCATTCTTTTTGTGTATGCTAGAGGAAAATAAAATATAAAAATGGCATTTATTGATTATTACAAAATTATGGGGATTCCACGCGATACTCCTCAAAAGGATATTCGCTTGGCTTTTAAAAAACGCGCAAAACAGTTTCATCCCGATTTACATCCAGATGATCCAAAGGCAAAAGCTAAATTTCAAGCCTTAAATGAGGCTTATGATGTACTAAATGACCCAGAGAAGCGTCGAAAGTACGATCAATATGGTGAGCACTGGAGAGATGCAGATACTTTTAATCAAGCTGGCGGTTTTCATGCAGGTACTAATGGTAGCGATGGCTTCGAGGGATTTGATTTTAGTCAGTTTTCTGGGGGAGGAGGCTTCTCGTCATTCTTTGAAAACTTGTTTGGAGGAGGTTCTAACTCCTTCCGACGTCCGCGCCATGAAGCTACAATGAACGTCACAGTTACAATTGATTTATATACAGCCTTACTGGGTGGCTCGATAATCTTGCGTACTGCTAACGGTTCTAGTTTAAAACTTAAAGTAAAACCTGAAACACAAAATGGTTCAAAAGTACGGTTGCGTGGTAAGGGATATGATCGTGGAGATGGATCTTTTGGTGATATGATTGTTACCTATAACATTCAGCTACCTACAGGTCTGACTGAGAAACAGCGTGAACTACTACGTGAAATGCAGAAGGCAGGAGCATAGATCTTCCAACGATATTTTAGAAAGGTGGAGTTTGTTAAGCATTATGATGTCCAAACTTCACCTTATCTTTTATCCTTTTTTTCTTGCTTTATTTGAAAGTGAATGAGCATGCGTGGAAACTTTTATGTTAGTTGGTACAGGAAAAATCTCTTTATAGTGTCTAAAAATATCCTTATAGTGTTTACGAATATTCTTATTGTGCCAGCCGATATCTTTATTCTATTCTAAAATATCCTTATTGGCATAAGTGACAAAAAGAGACCTAAAATGGGTCTCTTTTTCTCTTATATGCC